>JAESRV010000041.1 GCA_016764475.1 Amylibacter sp. | reverse complement strand
CAGAGTAAATCCCACCTCGTGCACCGATAGCTCAGCTGGATAGAGTACCTGACTACGAATCAGGGGGCCAGGGGTTCGAATCCCTTTCGGTGCACCATTTTACTTTTTCAGTATCATTGCCAAAAAAATCAAACGGAACAGACACTTGCGGCGTTCGAAGCCCTGTTTTGCGTGAGTGCTAATTGACCGGAAGCCCATAGTTTCCAAGGGTTTGCGATAGAATCTAGCAATAGTTCGAACATTTCGCTAAAACTATGCACTGGTTTGCCAAAATTTTGCAGTTTTTCATCCAATACGGTAATCCCCCCCCAATAAGCCTTCTTCAAAACCATCAATCTCAGCTTGCCCTGCCCTGCAACGCAAGCCAGAATTGCTGGAAACGGGGCAACGTTGACGATTTATTCCACATCTATGGACGGGAAAAAGATAGTGAATGTAGTGCCTGATCCTACAGTGCTTTCTACCTGTATTTGGCCACCACTGCGGATTACAAGTTTTTGGCTGATTGAAAGCCCAAGTCCCGTACCTTCATGCGCTTTTGTGGTGAAAAACGGATCAAAAACCTGCGCGATAACTTCTTCAGGTACCCCAGACCCCGTATCAGATACAGTGATTGAAACCCCGTCTACCCCGTCGTAATTATGGTTCTTTGTCCTGACCTGTAGACGCCCTTCATTCTGGATTGCATGGATTGCATTCACAATCAGGTTTATCAGAACCTGCTGTAGCTCGGTATGGTTCATGGCGATTGTGCAATCGGATTTCAATTCGAGCACAAGGTCAATGTGACCTTTGGCAAGAAGGTGCTGAACCAATGGCAGAGTGTCACGGATAACATCGTTTGGATCGGTATAATCGACCACCCCGGCATATTCCTCGGGCCGCGCAAATTGCAGAAGCTTGCTGACCAGAACGTGGATGCTGTGTATCTGGGCCTCGACTAGATTAAACTCGGTTTCCAGCGGGTCGACAGTTTCCCCCAGTTCTTGGCGGATGACTTCGATATTGCCTTGTATCACAGCAATAGGGTTATTTATTTCGTGGGCAATGCTTGCTGTTATTTCGCCGATTGATGCCAGTTTTTCCGAAACGATCAGTTGTTTGCTTGTCGCCTCAAGCCGTCTTCCTGCCTCTTTTAATTCTTTTGTGCGTTCTTCAACGCGGGCGTTCAGTTCAGAAGCCCAATCGCTTAACTGGCGGTTTCTTTCTTGAACTTGTTCCAACAAGGTATCAAGTTGATTTGACACAACCGCAATTTCGTTCTGGGCGGCGGGCACCTTGCTTCTTGCGCTTAAATCCCCTGCTTCTACTTTTGATATTGTTGATACCATTTGTTCAAGTGGCTTAAATATTCCGCGTGCGATGCTTAAAAATAATGGCACCGAAAGCCCGATCAACAGTAAAAATACACCGGCAATAAGCACTAGAGAGCGCGTTTTGGCTGCCCTAAACGGGCTGTCTAAAAACCCGACGTATAACATACCTACGCGGCCACCAAAGCTGTCTAACAGCGGCTCATACGCAGAAATATACCAGTCATTGACCACAAACGCCCGGTCTAGCCAGGTCACACCTTCTTCTAAAACAGCCGCGCGTACAACAACGGAAACCCGCGTTCCCAACGCGCGTGTATTTTCAAACAGGCGTACATTGGTTGAAATACGCACATCTTCCAGGAACAAGGTAGTTGTTCCACGGCTGCCTTCTGTCAGACTGGCTGTGGGGTAAACAAGATCATTTATCGTATCTATAAATTCCAGGTTCTGATTCAATAATAACCCCGATACCAACACACCACCGGCTTCAACAGGTGCTGCACTATGTACGATCATGCCACGGTTTTCTTCTGTGCGGTTTGTGGCCAAAGCGGCCTTGGTTGGCACCAAAGGGATACGTGCACGCGCCGCCAGCACATCGGAATAATCTGCCAAATCCTCTTGGCTGAAAATGTCAATTTCTGTGCGCACCTGCCCCCCGTGCGCCGATATAATAACGGGCCATCGATCAGGGTCTTTAGGGGCATTATGGGATGTGGCTGTAATGATGTTTCCATCATTCTTTATATAATATAGAAAATCAAATCCGTATCGTTGCCGCTGATCCT
This sequence comes from Amylibacter sp., assembly GCA_016764475.1. Taxonomy (GTDB): domain Bacteria; phylum Pseudomonadota; class Alphaproteobacteria; order Rhodobacterales; family Rhodobacteraceae; genus Amylibacter. The sequence goes on along the minus strand of JAESRV010000041.1, from coordinate 35,195 downwards.
CCAGCAATGAAGGTAGTGTTTCAGGGGTGGCATTGGCAAAAGCGACAGAGTTTGCGAAAGATTGAAGCTTTTCGCCTGAACGTTCCTTTAGCCCTGCAAGAAACTGGTGTGCAATCGTAAGTTCGCCGTTCACTTTGGCAATCAACAGATTATCAAACCGTTGCGACCAGTTTACAATTACACCAGTGCCAAACAAAGGCAAAAGAACCAGCATAGGTAATAGCGCAATAGCCAGCAGGCGCACGCGGATGGATTGAAACCATTTAATACCTGTCGGATTTTCGGAAATGGTCAGATCTCCCACATGGCGCATTTTCGATCTATTGTTTTACGCGAAACGCCCAGGCGGCGGGCGGCCTCGGCACGGTTTCCATTGCATTCTTTCAGGATTGTCAGAATATGGCGGCGTTCCACAGCTTCCAACGAGTCTGGAAGGCCAACTTCGCTTTGGGCTGCATCATTAAATTCCGGCGGAAACTCACCATCAATAAGTGCGCGTTCAATCAGGTTGCGCAGCTCGCGCACATTACCGGGCCAATCGTAACAGCAAAGCTTCAACAAAACGCCTTCGGTTAATGGCAAGGGTGTCATGCCAAGGCTGTCTGAAAGTATCTTGATAAACATCTCGCTTAATTCAAAAATATCACCTTTGCGCTTAATTAGGCTTGGCATCTCGACCTGAATAACATTGATGCGGTGGTACAGATCGGCCCGAAATGTGCCTGCATCCACACGCTTTTGCAGATCGACATTGGTTGCAAACATAAATCGCAAGTTAAGCGGGACCTCGCGCATTGAGCCAATAGGCCGAATGCGCATTTCCTCAATCACGCGTAACAAAGCCCCCTGTACGGCCATAGGCAGTTCAGCGATTTCGTCTAAAAACAATGTGCCGCCGCGTGCATGAAACAACAGGCCATCTTGATGCACCGCTTGACCGTCAGCATTATGGGTGATCTGGCCGAACAGCTCGTTTGCAAGGGCTTCGGCGGATATTGCGGCACAGTTCACGGGCACAAACGGTTTGTCCGAGTTTGGGGAAAGGCTGTGCAATGTGCGCGCGGCCACTTCTTTGCCTGTGCCGCTTGCCCCCGTAAACAAAACCGAGGTTTGAACAGGGGCAAGACGCGCCAATGTATCGCGTATATCTGAAATTTCTTCAGAACGCCCAATAAGGCGGCCACGAACAAACATGTTTTCCACAGCCAATTCATGCTTCAGCAAATAATTTTCGCGGCGCAGTTCTTGCCGATCAACACAGCGCGCAATGGCATTCAAAATCTGGTTTGAACGGAACGGTTTCAGAACAAAATCGGCAACCCCGACGCGCAACGCTTGAATGGCGGTATCCAGATCGGCAAAAGCAGTAATAAGTATGGCGTCGGCGAAGAACCCCAGTTTTCTTTGTTCTTTCAGCCAATCCAGCCCGTTCTGATGGGGCATGATATTGTCTATTATCACAACGTCAAAATGGTTTTCGTCCAGCAATTTTGCGGCCGCATCCACGCTTGCAGCCTGACTGACCCGCTTGCAGTAAGGGGCCAGGATTTTGCTTAGGAAATTACGCATTCCCGGTTCATCGTCAACAATCAATACCGAAGTAACTGACAGGTTCGACCCAAAATCAGTTGCTGAAAACGCGGTACGCCTACTGGGGGACGTTTTGTTCATGGCTGGGCCTTCGTGTTACCTTGTTAAGGTTCCGAAGACTTGTCTGCGTTCTTTTGCACCATGTCTTCGTACCAAAGGCTATGATGCTCTTTTGCCCACTGAGTTTCAACCTTTCCGTTGGTCATAGAACTTAACGCGCCTTCCATGCCCACACTGCCCAGATAAATATGCGCGATAATGATCGCCATATAGATGAATGCAATGATTGCATGCCAAAGCTGCGCCAACTGCATTTCTTCTTGTGGGGCCAGCGCAGTGTTTAGCTCACCCATGCCCAAAAGCTGCGGGATTTGAAGATAGTTTAATACCTCGAATACAGGCGCAAACATATTCAACTGGTACGGAAACAACAACGAAATACCCGTTATTGAAATCAACACACCAAAACCGATGACAGCCCAGAATATGATCTTTTCGCCAGCGTTAAATTTACCGGCTGGCGGGTGTGACCCTTTGGTAAACAAACCACCACCTTTTAGCAGCCAGGGGATGTCGGTGCGATCTGGCAAGTTATCCCAGACCCACAAAACAAAACTAATAATAATGCCCGCCATAAAGGCCCATGCCACATAGTTATGAATAAATTTACCCACTATTGCCACGCTAGAGAACGTCTCACGCCCGATCAGCGGAATAATTGCGATCCGGCCGAACAGTGAAATCAGGCCGGTTATTCCCAGCAAAATAAACGGGATAGCGGTAAGCCAATGCGCAATGCGCTCAAGGGTTTTGAACCGTATAATTGTTTCGCCGGTTTTTTTGCCTTCGATAAGGATTTTTCCGCGAAAAATGAAAAAGATCAGAATAAGGGCCAGCATCCCTAACAACAGATACCCGCCATATGTCGGAAGCGGGCCATTGCGCAGTTTCAACCACGCCATGCCGCCATCTTGCATCACAACCGTTCCGGTTGGGCCAGAATCAGAGGACACAATATCAGCACTGCCCGCGCGGTATGCACGAAAGAGTTCGGTATCCGACGTTGCCCCAAGCGGGCCAAGCGGGCCGTTCACATTTGGCACCATCCGTGGGGCACCTTTGAATACATCGGCAGTGCCTTGGACAGCCTGGCCTTTTTGGCGCGCCATAATGTCATCAAGCGATGGCCCGTTATTTTGGGCGGCAACAGAAAACCCGCTGAAAACCAGCAAGAACAGAGTTAATACAAGTGTAGTGAAGGGGCGCAACATCATGACAATGGCCTCGAATATAATAGGATGTTGCAGGGCAGATCTTGATCTGCCCTGCATTCAAAGTGGGGTTACCGAATCACGTAAGTGATCAGCCGCCTTTTTGCCCGTAAGCAGTGCCCCAGCCCCATGCGCCGGACCCGAAACCACGGGATACCACACGCTCGCGGTAGATGCCGGAAACCACGTCTCCGTCGCCTGCCAGCAGGGCTTTGGTTGAGCACATCTCGGCACAGATCGGCAGCTTGCCTTCCGCAATACGGTTACGTCCGTATTTTTGGAATTCAGCAGCAGAGTGATCTTCTTCAGGGCCACCGGCACAGAATGTACATTTGTCCATTTTGCCACGTGAGCCAAAGTTGCCAGCCTGCGGATACTGCGGCGCACCAAACGGGCACGCATAGAAACAGTAACCACAACCGATGCACAGATCTTTGGAGTGTAGAACGATGCCATCTTCTGTTTGATAAAAACAGTCGGTTGGGCATACGGCCATACACGGTGCATCCGAACAATGCATACAAGCGATAGATATTGATCGTTCGCCCGGTTTGCCGTCACCAATGGTGACGACCTTGCGCCGGTTGATACCCCAAGGTACCTCGTGCTCGTTTTTACAGGCGGTTACACAGGCGTTGCATTCAATGCAGCGTTCTGCGTCGCAAAGAAATTTTGCTCTAGCCATTTTTCAAGTCTCCTTATGCTGCAGTGATTTTGCAAAGAGACGCCTTAGTCTCTTGCATTTGGGTTACGCTGTCATAGCCATAGGTCATTGCTGTATTGGCAGATTCACCCACAACAAACGGTGCGGCACCATCGGGATACTTATCCTTCAAGTCCTTGCCTTGGAACTTGCCACCAAAGTGGAATGGCAAGAAGGCAACGCCCTCGCCCACCCGTTCGGTGACCATCGCTGCGACTTTGATTTTGCCGCCTTCAGGCCCTTCGACCCAAACCTGCTGACCATCACGAATACCGATATTGTTCGCATCACGTGTGTTGATTTCAACAAACATCTCTTGTTGAAGCTCAGCCAGCCAAGGGTTTGAACGACTTTCATCGCCGCCACCTTCGTATTCCACCAAACGACCAGAAGTCAGGATCATTGGATAATCCTTGCTAAAGTCATTTTTCTGAATGGATTCATACATGGTTGGCAAACGATACGCCTGTTTATCCGCATAGGTCGGATAATCAGCAACCAGATCACGACGATTGGTATAAAGCGGTTCGCGGTGAACAGGTACCGGATCCGGGAAGGTCCAAACCACGGCACGGGCTTTGGCATTACCAAATGGCGCACATTCGTGGCTTATCGCTACCCGCTGAATACCGCCCGAAAGGTCGGTTTTCCAGTTGGTCTTGTCACCTACACCTGCGTTGATGATCGCCATTTCCTCGGCGGTCAATTCACTATCCCAGCCCAGCTCTTTCAGCATGGCCATGGTGAATTCAGGATACCCATCTTTGATATCCGACCCTTGGGAATAGACCCCTTCGGCAAGCAGGTTCACACCATCACGTTCCACACCAAAACGGGCGCGGAATGTCAGGCCACCTTTAGATACAGGCATAGACATGTCATACAGGTTTGGCGTGCCCGGATGTTTCATATCCGCAGTGCCCCAGCACGGCCATGGCAGGCCGTAATATTCGCCATCTGCGGGGCCACCAATGGCCTGCAACGTGGTTTTATCGAATGTATGCTGGTTTGCCATATGCAGTTTGATCCGCTCTGGCGATTGGCCTGTATAGCCAATTGTCCACATACCACCGTTAAATTCACGGGTGATATCTTCGATGTTCGGCTCATCTTCACCATCCATCGAGATTTTGCGGAACAACCGGTCGGCAAAGCCGAATTTTTTGGCAAACTTGGCCATAATCACATGGTCGGGTTTGGACTCAAACACCGGCTCCATAACTTTATCACGCCATTGCAACGAACGGTTTGATGCGGTTACCGATCCGCGTGTCTCGTATTGGGTCGAGGCAGGCAGCAGGTAAACACCATCTGTGCGATCATGCAAAACAGCAGAAACTGTTGGATACGGGTCAATCACAACCAGCAAATCCAGCTTTTCCATTGCTGCTTTCATTTCCACGCCACGGGTTTGGCTGTTTGGCGCATGGCCCCACAGAACCATGGCACGCACGTTGTCAGGTTGATCAATGTTGTCCTTGTCTTCCAGAACCCCGTCAATCCAGCGTGATACAGGAATGCCTTTTAGGTTCATCAAGGATTTGTCTTTGCCGTCAGCACCTTTGATGCTGTCAAAACGCCCTTTTAGCCAGTCAAGATCTTCATCCCAGACCCGTGCCCAATGCGCCCAAGCCCCGCCTGACAGGCCATAGTAACCTGGCAGTGAGTGCGACAGGATGCACATATCAGTTGCGCCTTGCACGTTGTCGTGGCCACGGAAAATGTTAGTGCCGCCACCTGCAACACCCATGTTACCAAGGGCAAGTTGCAAAATGCAATACGCGCGGGTGTTGTTATTGCCGGTGTGGTGCTGGGTGCCACCCATGCACCAAATCAATGTGCCCGGACGGTTATTGGCCAAGGTGCGTGCGACACGCTCCATCTGACTACCTGGAACGCCGGTTACGCGCTCAACTTCCTCAGGGCCCCATTTTTTCACTTCGGCGCGGATTTCATCCATGCCGTAAACGCGGGTGCGAATGAAGTCTTTATCTTCCCAGCTATTTTCAAAGATGTGCCATAGGAAACCCCAGATCAACGCCACGTCTGAACCTGGGCGAATACGCACATACTCATCTGCATGCGCAGCCGTACGGGTGAACCGGGGGTCACACACGATAAGGGCTGCATTGTTCTGCTCTTTTGCTTTCATCAGGTGAAGCAGTGAAACAGGGTGCGCTTCGGCAGGGTTGCCACCGATAACCAACATCACTTTGGATTTGTGAATGTCGTTATAACTGTTGGTCATGGCACCGTAGCCCCATGTATTGGCCACACCGGCCACCGTGGTAGAGTGACAAATCCGTGCTTGGTGATCTACGTTATTGCTGCCCCAATAGGCGGCAAATTTGCGGAACAAATAGGATTGTTCATTGTTAAATTTAGCGGAGCCCAGCCAGTAAACTGAATCTGGCCCGCTTTCTTCGCGGATGGTGCCCATTTGGTCGCCGATTTCATCAATCGCCTGCTCCCAGCTGATGCGTTTCCATTCGCCGCCTTCTTTTTTCATCGGGTATTTCAGACGGCGCTCGCCATGGGCGGCGTCCCGTGCTGATGCCCCTTTGGCACAATGCGCACCAAGGTTGAAAGGGCTGTCAAAACCCGGCTCTTGGCCGACCCAGACACCGTTATCAACTTCGGCAATAACCGTACAACCGACCGAGCAGTTACAGCAAACGGATTTGACCGTTTTAACGGCACCGTTTATGGCTGATTGGGCACTGGCTTGGGTTACTGTCCCGCCTGTTGCGCCAATCGCGGCAAGGCCGCCGATAGCAAGGCCGGAACCGCGTAAAAAACTACGTCTATCTACCGATTTCTCGGCTATATTTGACAAGAGGCTTGTCCGCTGGGGGCGTCTCGCAACCCCGTTGGTTTTTTTCCTCAACATATTATTCTCCCTAAAATTGGGTGTTTAGATTTTCTAACATTTGACCGTCGGGCGTCACGCAACCATTGGCCAATTGAAAACCCGTTTAAAACTTGGCGCTTTCCAGATACGCACGGGTATGTGTGGTATCGCGAAGTCCGCTTGACCCTTGCTGTGTAGCTGCAGTGGCGGTTGTCGTTGTCAGCGTAGTCGCCGCAACAGCCGCAGGTGCACTAACAGCTGCAAGTTTAAGAAAGCTTCGGCGGCTGGATGTTTTGCCGTCATCAGATTTTCCCATCTTTTTCTCCTCCCTTTTAGTTATGCCCTTTTGGGGCAGTAATTATGTGGCTATGCCACGTTCATTCGAAACGCTTCGCGTTCGATTTCGATAAACGCTTTTCCAGCTGCCCCAACGGACGCATAGAAAACCGAATTTTTTGCACCGGCCAAATCATCAAAGAAATGCGGTGCCCATGATCCGATGTGTTTGTTGAAAAACGCCGTTTGCTTGTCCAAAGGCACTGTTTCACCAAACCGCCCAAGGATCATCCCTGCCATCATTTCCATCAGGCTTGCGATGTTGTCTTCTGGTTCAAACACATTTGGTGCCCGCGTAATACGTAGACCCGCCATATCTTTGCGTAGCATCGCCAGCGGCTTTTCATTCAGGAAACCCGACAGATAAAAGCTGGTGTAAGGCAGCAATTCGCCGCGCCCCAACCCGATGAACAACGCAGTGAATTCGCTTTCAACAGCGGCGGCTTTTGTAGCTTTAGCAATGCGGGCCATAGCATTAATTGCTTCGCCTAATTCGCTTGTGTCACCCGAAAGTGCGCGGGTTTGTTGTAATACTTCTGCTGTTGGCGGTCGTGACAATAGCAAGCCCAAAAAATCGTACATCTGCACGCGCAGTTGATCTTCTTCGCAAACTTGGTGCTGTTTTTCTGTAGCCGTCATCTTTTATTCATTCCCAACTATTGCCGTAGTGCCCTCGGCGAACCTGAATTTCATTTTCCGTTTGATAGCCAATGGGGTTACAATTTCCTCTGCTGGAAAAGGAACACCCTCATGTGGTGCTTCCTGGGTCAGCAGCGCATCTTCGGTAATCTCTTCTATATCATCTTCTTCTATATCATCAACAATTGGTTCTTCTGGCTCTGAAACGCTTGCCAGAGCTGTATCAGGCTGTTCTTCTTCATCCTGCAACAACCCTTTACCGACGCGGTAAATTGTTTTCACCACCTCACCCAATTTTGCTTCGGCAGCAAAGTCTTCGCCGTAGTCCACCAGATTATCGACATTTGCCAACACAGGGTTGGTCAGCCATAATTTGCGCAAAGCCCGGTTGCGTAATACTGTTGGAACCGTGTCTTTCATAAAGGCGGTAAAATCATCCCCTGCCTGCATATGATCTGGTTGTGGTAAATCCAGTTCGGCCAACACCTCGGTTTCCGTTTTTTGCGCCAACGCTTCTTGTTGGGTCGCAATATCGGCTTGCCGATCCTCTTGCGCCAATACATCCGCTTCGGCCTGAACAGCGGCGCGGCGGCGCGACCACGCGCCAAGACGTGATTGTGTAGGGCTACTCAATGCACCGTCTCCGTTTTGCGGTTTCGGGTGCGGTATACATCTGTAAGTTGATCAATGCGCGCATCCCCAACCCCGTCTTCAACCAGATCAATGTGCTGCTTATCCCGCTTTCGTTTCACAAATTTTTCTTCGACGTGATGTTTGGTGATGAATTGCTGAATAAGTGCTATCAACCCGTCTGACATTGGCACAAGTTCTACCAATTCTTCACCGCTATCAGCGTAATCCTGTGCGTCATAGGGGGATGCGGTGGCTAAAACAACTTCCAGTTCATATTCGGCGTCTGGCTCTATGGTATGGCGCATCACCACATAAATTGACGGCACTCTTGTGGCCAATTCTGTCATATAGGCCTCGGTATCGGTGCGCCACAGTTCCAGCGGCACGGTGGCCGCGTGATATTCGACTGTTTCACCTTCGCGGCGCAGTTCGCGCCAGGTTTCTTGTGCCGCCCCCGGTAAAACGGCTACGGCTTTCCAGCTCCATTTTGCCCATCGCGTCACCCCTGGCGTTTTTCGCAAAACGATCCCGAGTGGCAGTGATAGGCATCTTTGGTTCATTAATCAAAATCCAACTTTATTTTTTCAACCGTTTTCACAACCTAAATATCTTTAGGCTCACGTATATAATACTGTGACCGACCCTTTTTAAATAACCAAGAAGCTTTTGTTGAATTGCGGTTCTTCTGCCCATTTCTGGACATTTAGACCCGCAAGTTTTGGTAAAAGACTGTTGGGGGGACAATATGGCCAAATACGCTAAACTTGACAGATTTAATCGCCTATTGTGTGAATAAAAACCTGCCAACCAATACGAATCATTTTGCGATGTAAAAGGGGTTTACCTGATGCGTGTATCCAGAATAAGTGGATAAAGGGATTCGCTACAATTCAGCGAAAAACAACCATGGCTTCGGGAGAGTATAATTGTCTAAAACATTGATTTTATGTGATTGTTTAGGATCACAAACAATAGACACTAAAACGCTCTCGGCGGCATGCGGTATGAAGTGCTCCAAGGTTTTCACGGCTTTATGCACTGACCAAATCGGGGATGCCGCAGCTTTGATCCAAAAAGGTGATGCCGTTGTGGCCTGTCGGCAAGAACAGCAAGTATTTGAGGAATTGGCCGAAGAAATTGGTGCTGAAAACCCCGAATTTATCGACATTCGCGACCGTGCAGGGTGGACTGAAGATGGCGCAAAAACCGGCCCCAAAATGGCGGCTCTGGTTCTGGATTCACAACTGGAAATTCCTCAATCCAAAAACTTTGATATATATTCTGATGGTCAATGTCTGATCATCGGCGCCCCTGATATTGCCCTTGCAGCTGCCGAACAATTATCCGAATTGCTAAGCGTCACCGTGCTGTTGAACAGCCCCGCCGACCTGCTGCATACAAACGATTTCGACACCATCGTTGGCACCCTGAAATCCGTTTCCGGCAGCTTGGGCAATTTTGAATTGCGCATTGACGGGCTGCAAATGGCTATTCCCGGCGGGCGTGGTAAGGTGCAACTGACCCAGCCCAAAGATAATGGCCAATCCGAATGTGATATTATTCTTGATCTTACAGGCGATACACCCTTGTTTTCTGCCCCTGAAAAACGCGACGGATACTTGCGTGCCGATCCAAAAATGCCCCGGCAAATTGCCACAGCGATCTTCGATGCATCACAACTTATGGGGGAGTTTGACAAACCTTTTTATGTGCGCCTGGAAGAGCATATTTGCGCCCATTCCCGTGCCCGGATCACGGGCTGCTCAAACTGCATTGACGTGTGTCCCACAGGCGCAATTTCCCCCGATGGCGATCATGTGGCGATTGATCCTTCCATCTGCGCGGGGTGCGGTGCTTGTGCCACATTATGCCCATCGGGTGCTATTACATTTGATGCGCCCCCTGCCGCGTTTCTGTTTCAACGCATAAAAGGTTTGGCCGAAACCTATATAGCTGCGGGTGGCACAGCCCCACGCTTGCTGGTTTGTGACGGTGATTTTGGCAGCGAGATGATCTCGCTTGCGGCGCGGTTTGGACGGGGGTTGCCCCACAATGTTATCCCGCTGGAAATCACAGCATTAACCAGCTTTGGCCACGCTGAAATGCTGGCGGCCTTGGCTGCTGGTTTTGTGGGCGTTGACATTTTGCTGGCGCCAAAAACAGAACGTGATCCGCTGGAAAGCGAACTGGCACTGGCGCTGGCGATCAGCAATGACGCCCCCTTGCGTTTGCTGGATATTAATGATCCGGATGCGCTTTGCGATACCCTGTACCACGATGTCAAAATCGGCCCAAAGATTTCCCCTGTTTTACCAATTGGCAACCGCCGGCAGATTACCCGCCTTGCGGCCACTGCCCTGGTAGGAAAATCGGAAACACCAATACCGTTACCCACGGGTGCGCCTTATGGCACGGTTGTCGTTGACCCCGATGCCTGCACCTTGTGCCTGTCTTGTGTATCGCTATGCCCTAGCGGGGCTTTGCTGGATAATCCCGATACGCCACAGTTGCGTTTTCAAGAAGACGCCTGTTTGCAATGCGGGTTATGTACGCGGGCCTGCCCTGAAAATGCGATCACCTTGCAGCCGCAACTTAACCTTGCCGATAACGCCCTGTCGCAACAGATATTGCACGAAGAAGAGCCTTTTGCCTGCATATCCTGCGGCTCTTTGTTCGGGGTGAAATCCACCATCGATAAAATTATCGAAAAGCTGGCGGGTAAACATTCCATGTTCGCAACCTCGGATTCTGCCAAGCTGATCCAGATGTGTGACAAATGCCGTATCGAGGCACAGTATCACTCTGAAAACAGCCCCTTCCAGTCGTCCCCGCGCCCCAAAACACGCACCACGGATGATTATTTAAAGCGGCGGGATCATTGATGTACGATCAGCTCTGCCCCAAGGTCGGCGGGTTTAACTTCACTCACATACGCAAGGATATCGGCCACTTCTTCGGATGTCAGAAACAGCGGGTAAATCGCCGGTGGACGGCTTGGGTCAAACGGATCGGTCACCCCTTCGATTTGAGTGATTGCAGGATGCGGCGGACGCAGATAAAAAGTCTCAAACCGTTCTTGCCAGTCATACAGACTGCGCAACACAGCAAACGACGGGCTAGACCCGATGCCTTTCATCCGGTTTGCCTTGCCGATCACATGGCAACGCCCGCAGTTTGCCAAGGCCAGCACCCCGCCTTGGGTGGGGTTGCCTTCAAAGATAACGGCAGTTTGTTCTACCGCAGTGCTTTTCGCCGATACAAAAACCTGCGTGTCATCTGCAGTAAACTGCGTGATTGTACGTTTGCCAACTTCCGACAACAGCCACGTCACAAAGCGCTGCGCTTTTTCATAGCGCGGCCCACCAGCCCCATTGGCTACCGAAATATAAAACACGTGCCCCAAGCCCTGCATCACGGGCTGCCCCCTGCCTTTGATATTGAACACCGCTTGTCCGGCCTTACCGCCAAGCTGCACCTCAATCTTAACCCCCGTTTTCAAAGAGAACCGGGGCAGCAGGAACTTCAAAAACCCGCTTTCAACCAACACATCAGGGCTGCTCAGGGTAAAGTCTTTTTCCTGTGCCATCGCCTGCTGAAGTGTACAGATCGCAGCAAAAATCATAACAATGCTAAATCGAAGCAAGACAAACCTCCTGTAGTGGACATCAATTTACAAACAATAGTAGACACAAATTCAACCTGTCAATCGTCACAGCAAAAGGACACACCCCAACCATGACTAACAAAACGCCCCAACGTGACGACATATTAGCAGCCTTAAAAACCGTATTAACCCCCGCAGGTCAGGACATCGTCAGCGCAGGTATGGTCAAGGCACTAACGATTGATGAAGGTAGTGTGCGATTTGTATTCGAAGTGCCCCCGGCACAAGCCCAGGATTTAGAAGTTGTGCGGACGGCGGCCCAAGAACTGATTCAGGCAATAGACGGTGTTGGCAGCGTGTCGGTAGTGATGACCGCTCACAACAGCCCTGCACCGCCGCCTGATCTGAAACCAGGCCGTAAATCAGAACCAACAGGGCCACAAAAAATACCGGGGATAGAAGCTATTATTGCCATCGCTTCGGGCAAAGGTGGCGTGGGTAAATCCACCCTTTCGGTCAACCTTGCTGTTGCTTTGGCAGTCGAGGGAAAGCGCGTTGGGCTGCTGGACGCTGATGTTTTCGGCCCTTCACAACCACGCATGCTGGGCGTATCTGGCCGCCCCGCGTCACCGGATGGGAAAACCATTTTACCGCTGCGAAATCATGGGGTTACCATGATGTCTATTGGCCTGATGACCAATGAAGACGAAGCCGTGGTCTGGCGCGGGCCGATGTTGATCGGCGCATTGCAACAAATGTTAAATCAGGTGCAATGGGGTGCGCTGGATGTGTTGATCGTTGATTTGCCACCCGGAACGGGGGATGTGCAAATGACCTTGGCACAAAAGGCCGAGATCACAGGTGCAATCATTGTGTCTACCCCCCAGGATGTAGCGCTGATTGATGCGCGCAAAGGTATCGACATGTTCAATAAACTGGGCACACCGATATTGGGCATGGTAGAAAATATGTCTTATCAAATCTGTACAAATTGCGGCCATCGGGAACACCCGTTTGGCCATGGTGGTGTTAAGGCGGAAGCTGCTAAAATGGGGGTTCCGCTGCTGGCGGAATTGCCGCTGCATGTGGATATTCGTATTGCATCGGACAGCGGGGCGCCTATCGTGGTGTCAAAACCGGAATCGCCACAGGCCCAGGCGTTTCGCACACTGGCTAAAAACTTGATCAAGGACGGTATTGTATGATCGAAGATATTTTTGAAAAGCAAGAACCCGCCAGCTTTCCGCCCTTGTTTCAAGGCGAGGCCGTGACAGGCACGACAGATCCCTTCGACAAGGCCTGCACCCAGGCTTTGATAGGCTGTGATGCTGGCCTGTTGGTACATAATGTGACCCCTGATCAACTGCGTGCAGCGATCGTCTTTGCCCCTGAAACCACGTTGGAAAGCGCTATGTCGGCCTTCATTGCCTGCGGTGTTGGGTTTCAAAACGCATTGGGTGCCTTGGCCCCGCCCGAGGTTGCTGTGCATTTAGGGTGGCAAGGCGATATTTATATCAACGGGGCGCAGGCAGGCAGGCTGCGCATGGCTGCATCCGATGCCACCCCTACAGCCGTGCCGGATTGGCTGGTTGTTGGAATAGAACTTGACCTGCTGCCCCAATCCAAGGGCGAAACTGGCAACAACCCGAACCAAACCAGCCTGATGATGGAAGGCTGCGGCGATGTTTCACCGATACGCATATTGGAAAGCTGGTCACGCCACACGTTGGTCTGGATCAACGAAACCGAAACCGATGGTATCCGCACCCTGCACGAGGTTTGGCGCGGGCTGTCCAAGGATATCGGCGAAGACATTACATTTAGCCTGAACGGCGATAACCACAGTGGTAAGTTCATGGGTGTAGATGAAAATTTCGGCATGTTATTGCGCCGTGATGAAGAAACCCACCTGCTGCCCCTAAGCTGGTGTCTGGAAACAGGAGAGCCATCATGATCCTTGCACGCGCCATTCATTTTGACGAAAGCGATACAAAGGTTTTTCACACCCCGGCCCGTACCGGCGAATGGGCTATTTCAGGCGGGTTCGAGTTTTCCAATTGGGGTCAGGGTGATCTGACCGGAAAAGCCCGCCAAGCCTTTTCAAACGGCTGGCTGGGGTTGGAAACATTCGGGCGTGTTACCTTTGTTGCCACAACCCGGATTGAACAGGCCGAATATGATATTCTGGCCAACCGTCTGGCCCAGCATTTCGCCGATATCTACGGTGCGCCCTCGGCCAAAGATGCGATGCCAGTGGCACTGGATGAATTGCAACATATGGCTGATCTTTGCGACGGGCACGATGCCAATACCCTGCTCACGGTTGCGCGTGAATTGTCGGATTCCGGTGTTTCAGAAGCTTACCGTGTCATTAATAGCCCCGATGCCGACATCGAGCTGTTGGCGGTACATGGCGATTGGGAATAAGGTACATCAACACTATGCCAATGCGCCTAATAGCAGAACACCCCAAAGCGGGCGGCAGTTTCAATTTAGGGGCTCAAGGGTAAGATATAGAATTATGACGTTTTTTTATGACGGAGTGTGCTGTGACTAAAGCTGATAATATCGACTACATAATTGCACCCGGCTTGGCCAATGCAAGGCTAACAAGGGTAGTGACCAGCGTTGATCAGCATAACAAGGCGGTTGAAATCAACGTGGTAGAAGAGCGCCCATTGACGATCTATTTGAATAAACGCGAGATTGTCACGGCGATGACGATAGGCGATCACCCAAAATATCTGGCACTGGGGTTTTTGCGCAATCAAGGCATGTTATCTGTCGATGAAACAATAACCGCGGTTGATTATGATGAAGAGCTGGAAACCGTTGTGGTGCGCACCGCCATTGAAACCGATTTTGAAGATAAACTAAAGAAAAAGACCCGCACATCCGGCTGTGCAGTTGGAACTGTTTTTGGCGATATGATGGAAGGGTTGGAAGGGCTGACGCTTGCCCAAACGCCTTTGCGCACCTCATGGCTTTATGCGTTGGCCGATAAAATTAACCGCACGCCCAGCCTGTATTTAACAGCTGGGGCAATCCACGGAACGGTGCTGTGTGAAAAAGACCGGCCGCTGGTTTATATGGAAGATGTCGGGCGTCATAACGCGGTGGATAAAGTAGCAGGTTGGATGCTGTTGGAAAATGTCGATGGGGCCGATAAAATCCTGTACACAACCGGGCGTTTGACGTCGGAAATGGTGATCAAAACCGCAATGATGGGCATTCCGATTTTAGCGTCACGATCAGGGTTCACGGCATGGGGCGTAGAAATTGCGCGCCAAGTTGGTTTGACCTTGATCGGGCGGATGCGCGGGCAGCGGTTTCAGTGCCTGTCAGGGCAGGACCGCATAATTTGGGATGCAGACATTGCATCCGTAAATACCGAAGATACAAAACACCGCCGCAAAAGCGCGAGGCCGGTATGACAAAACCACTGGGTATAATTCTGGCCGGAGGCTTGGCGCGGCGAATGGGCGGCGGCGATAAGGGAATGATTAAACTGGGCGGGCAGTCATTGCTGGACAGGGTGATTACAAGGATATCGCCACAAGTTGATGCGTTGGCACTGAATGCCAACGGGGATGCGTCACGGTTTGAAAGTCTGGGCTTGACCGTGTTGAAAGACAGCATCGGCGGATATGTTGGCCCATTAGCGGGGATTCTGGCGGGACTGGACTGGGCGCATAAACAGGGCGCAGAACATATTGTAAGCGTCGCTGCCGACACGCCGTTTTTTCCAGAAACATTGGTTTCACGCCTGTTGGATGCCAGTAAGGCCGAAGGCAAACCTATAGCCTTGGCCGCCTCGCATGATCCCGAAAGGGGGATCGTGCGCCAACCGGTTTTCGGGCTGTGGCCCGTCAGTTTGCGCGAGGATTTGCGCGATGCATTAAACGGGGGGTTGCGGAAAATTGTGATGTGGGCAGATATCCACGGTGCGGCCAGTGCTGTGTTTGAACCGGAAACCTGCAAGACTGCAACATCGCGCATTGATCCCTTTTTCAACATCAATACCCCCCAAGATATTGCCACGGCCGAAGGTCTGGTTGAAAGGTACCAACGATGAAGGTTTTTGGCGTCACCGGATGGAAGAACTCGGGCAAAACCGGATTGATGGAACGGTTGGTAAGCGAAATAACCGCGCGCGGATTTCGGGTTTCGACACTTAAACACGCACACCATCAATTCGATGTGGATCATGCGGGTAAAGACAGCTATCGCCACCGTCAGGCAGGTGCCGTCGAGGTTCTTTTGTCATCGGCAAAACGCTGGGCTTTAATGCATGAAACCCGTGGTGAAGCCGAAGCAACCCTAAAGCAACTACTGGATAGAATTTCACCCTGTGATCTGGTTTTAGTCGAAGGGTACAAGCGTGATCGCCACCCCAAAATTGAAGCCAACCGCAAAGCAACGGGTCAACCATTAATTGCACATGATGACCCAACAATCCGCGCGGTGGCCAGTGATCAAAGCTTTGCAGATGTGTCTGTGCCACAATTTGATCTGGATGATACAAAAAGCATTGCCGACTTTATTTTGCAGCAATGTGGATTGTCACAAACTACAGGTGCCACCCGCCCCAAAGGCGTGCGTAACGATTGTTTTGCATTACCTGCGGGTGTTGATTGGGTGCCGGTTGATGATGCTTTAGAACGCCTGCGTCATGCGATGGAAGTTGTGGTTAAGCCAACCAAGATCGCTGTTTCAGATGCTGACGGGCAGATATTATCTGCACCCGTTTCAGCCGCACGTTCAAACCCGCCTGCGGCCAATTCAGCCATAGATGGATACGGGTTTGCCCATGCCTCAACCGGCGACGGGGCGCAAGAATTGCAACTGCTAAGTGGCCGCTCGGCAGCGGGTGCCCCATATAGCGGCGTGGTGCCCRAAGGTGCCGCTGTGCGCATATTAACCGGCGCTTTGATACCCGAAGGGGTAGATACAATCGTGATGCAAGAAGACRYCACAGTGACGGCARAAACCGTAACCTTTCAAGGGCCGGTRAAGGCTGGAATGAACACCCGTGAAGCGGGCGAAGATGTGRTGTGCGGGGCRCAGGTATTTGCAGAAAATCACAAACTGAATGCCGCAGACTTGGCACTGCTTACMGGGYTGGGGSTGCGGGATGTGTCTGTATTCACSCCTTTGCGCGTYGGCATCCTTTCTACGGGTGACGAGCTGATMKCGGCGGATAAYGGTGCTTCAGGGCCAGATAAAACCTACGATGCAAACCGCCCTATGTTATTGGCAATGGTGCGCAAATGGGGGCATCRGGCRGTTGATCTGGGGCATGCASYGGATGACCGAGAYGCATTGCGYGATTGCCTGAATGCYGCCAGCCRGAATGTAGATGTTATTATAACATCCGGCGGGGCTTCGGCAGGCGAAGAAGACCACCTGTCGGCAATTCTGACCAGTGAGGGAAGTCTGGTAGCATGGCGCATCGCCCTTAAACCAGGACGCCCATTAGCGTTAGGCATGTGGCAAGGCGTGCCCGTGTTCGGGCTGCCCGGAAACCCTGTGGCGGCCTTTGTATGTGCCGCAATCTTTGCGCGCCCGTCACTGACAGTGATGGCGGGCGGCGAATGGGCCAACCCACAAGGGTTTATGGTGCCAGCTGCGTTCACCAAAGCCAAAAAACCCGGTCGGCGGGAATATTTGCGCGCCCGCATTACCAACGACAAGGTCGAGGTGTTTAAATCCGAAGGTTCGGGCAGAATATCGGGCCTGTCATGGGCCACAGGGCTGGTTGAACTGGGCGATGAAGCACAGCAGATCAAAGATGGTGATAGGGTACATTTTATTCCATATTCCAGTTTGGGCCTATAAAACATGGAGAGTATTTTCAGCGGCATATCCGAGGCGTTATACCTTATAGTGACGCTTGACCCTGATATGCTCGAGATCATTTTTTTGTCGCTTAAAGTAACTATTTCCGCCGTTATCATTGCCGCGTTAATCGGCTTGCCGCTGGGGGCGTGGCTGGTTGTAAAACGGTTTCGGTTCCGGCGGATTGTGGTTTCTGTTTTGAATGCGCTGATGGGCCTACCCCCTGTTGTGGTAGGGCTATTTGTATATCTTTTGTTGTCACGTTCTGGCCCTTTTGGCGTGCTGGGGCTACTGTTTACCCCCACGGCAATGATCATTGCCCAAGTGCTGATCATCACCCCGCTTATTGCCTCGATCGCGCATCAATCCATTCGTGATTTATGGGCCGAATATCATGACCTTTTGATATCGCTTCACACCAGCCGCTTTCAACGTGTTAAAGCATTATTGTGGGATGGGCGGCGCGCACTTTTAACCGCTGTGCTGGCCGGGTTTGGCCGCGCCATAGGCGAGGTAGGCGCGATTATGATTGTTGGCGGAAATATCGACCATTCCACACGGGTACTTACAACATCTATCGCACTGGAAACGGGCAGGGGCAATTTCGCCTTTGCTATGGGGCTGGGCATCGTGCTGATCGTTCTAGCGGTTGTGGTTAACTTGCTTATTCATTCCCTGTCAAAAACCGAACGGGCAAGCACATGGTAAACATAAAAAACACCGGATCTGTTTTACCGTTAACTTTGCGGGGTGCCACAGCCAGAGTGCAGCAAAAAACGCTGGTAGGGCCGGTTGACCTTACGATTGAAGGCGACGGGCTTACCGCAGTGATTGGCCCTAATGGTGCTGGCAAAACCACATTGCTGCGGCTGATGCACGGGTTGCAGCACCTTTCAGATGGCACGATCAATTGGGCCGTGGACGATACCGTGGCCCGTAAGAAACAAGCTTATGTTTTTCAGTCACCAATCATGATGCGCAGGCGGGTAATAGAAAGCATTGCCTTTCCGCTAACCTTGCACGGAATGGGCAAAAAGACCGCCCGCGAAGAAGCTGAAAAATGGGCGCGGCGTGTGGGGTTGGGGCATGTTTTGCAAAGTTGGGCACCGATGCTGTCAGGGGGTGAAAAACAAAAACTGGCACTGGCGCGAGCGTTGATTTACCAACCGGAAATTCTGTTTCTGGATGAACCATGCGCCAATCTTGATGGGCGCTCCACTCGTGAAATCGAAACGATACTAAAAGAAGCAAGACGCGCTGGAACGCGTATTGTAATGGCAACGCATGATATGGGGCAAGTGCGTAGACTTGCTTCAGATATCGTGTTTATCTATGGTGGAAAAGTACATGAAAAAGCGAGTGCACAGGTATTTTTCAACACACCAAAAACCTCAGAAGCGCAGGCTTTTATTAACGGAGACATTGTAGAATGAAATATAGTAGGGAAATGATTGCAATAGTTTTCGCCGGGTGGGCAACCTTGGCGATGGCACAGGCAGCGGAAATAAAAGTGGCGGTGACTACGTCATTTTATAATTCTGGCTTATCAGAAATTCTGTTGCCACAGATCAAAGCCGATATCGGGCTGGATGTGCAACTGATTGTTGTCGGAACAGGGCAAGCGTTGCGGTTGGGGCAAGCTGGCGATGTGGATGCAATTTTAGTACATTCGCGCAAAGCCGAAGATGCATTTTTAGAGGCCGGATACGGCACCCACCGGCGTGAAATCATGTATAATGATTTTGTGATAATCGGGCCATCGGATGACCCTGCAAAAATCAACGGCTCTTCGACGGCGGCACAAGCCTTGACAAAAATTCAAACGGCGGCTGTGCCCTTTGCCAGCCGAGGCGATGATAGCGGCACACATAAAAAGGAATTGGCATTGTGGGCATCCGCTGGGGTTTCGACGGACGACTTGAACGCACCATGGTATAACGCGGCGGGTGCTGGTATGGGGGCCACGTTGAATGTGGCCAGCGGCATGAACGCCTATGTGCTGTCGGATAGGGCCAGTTGGTTGAACTTTGGAAACAAGGCTGATTTGGTTTTGCTATATGCAGGTGATCCGGTTTTATTTAACCAATACGCATATATTCCGGTGAACCCCGACATGCATTCGTATATTAAAAACGATCTGGCAATGGCATTGGAAAACTGGCTGGTGGGCCCAACATCAGCTAACCTGATTTCGAACTACAAAATCAATGGCGAGACGCTGTTTACATTTAACGCAGTGGCAAACTAGAGGATTTTTCTAGGCTTTCCTGTAAAAGGATCTGCTGCCCCGCAGGTGATTGCATGCACTCACCTGCGGGGAAATGGATCAACAACGTTGGCCTCTGGGCGTAGATAAGATCTCCGCAATTAATGCGGCCTCCCTTTGGGCCTCCAAATGTACTCTCATAGAGAAACTCCTTATCAAAACTACAGTCAGACACGGAATCGCAGATTATGGAAGTAGTAGGAAGGTGGAAACGGAACACCGCTTACAAATATCCAAAATACGACACAAGTCATATGCGTTGCGCACGCCAATCACCCCCCCCAAACACGCAAAAGCCGCGTTGATCTGCACCAACGCGGCTTTCAATTTCAGTGTTTAACCCTAGCTTAGAAAGTCAGGGTTCTTCGCCAGAACTTTGGCTTCATGGCCTTTCAGACTTGTGCGTGCCGCAGGGCCATAAGCCTCTACATTATCGCGCAGTTCCGGGAACAGGTTGTAGATCTCATCGCGTGCTTCATTGCTTAGCGCGTTGATACCAACCTCACCCGGGTGGAAGCTTTCAGATGCGGCACCGTTGGCAAAAACAATCTCGTGTGTGTCAAACAGCATGTGGAAATATTCCACCATGCCACCTGATTGCACATAGATAGTATCGTTATTTACCAAATGCTTAGCGGCTGCTAGCACTTCGCGTTCACCAAACAACAGCTCTGATTTCCAGCCCTCAACAACCATTCTGTGTTGTGGGGATACCAACAGGTCACGGTCGTTGGCCATAGCGCCCGCTTTGATCATGATCGGCGCAAAGTTGTCTTTAGCAGGCACAGTGCGTGACCCGATCCAGCGCATTTCCTGCAACCCGTGATCCTTGGTCATAACCATGTCACCGGCAGCCAGATCTTCAATCGCCTTTTCACCAGCGTCTGTCACAATCATCGTACCGCGCGTGAAACAAACAATCACATTCTCGATCTCAGAGAAAGTCACCGTGACATCATCACCATCGTCATTGGTATAAGTAAAGTCACCACTTTCATGCGAAGGATCATCATAGTTGATGTCACTCGCAGTCAATAACCCTGCTGAGAACAGATTGGTCAGGTCAAGCACGTCACCAAAGTCGTTCGGCGCACCGGGGTAATCATCATTTGTAGTATCTGCATTGTCAGCCTGATTGGCTTCCCCTGTTTCACCACCCACGATATCAAGTGTTGTAGCCCCTGCGTCATTGGCACCAGTGTCGATGGTAAAGACATCGTCACCGTGGCCACCTGATGCCGCATCACCGGCACCTGCAATGATGGTATCATCATCACGGCCGCCATCCAACATATCGGAACCAGCGCCACCTTCCAGTGTGTCAGCAGCATCGCCGCCAAACAATTCGTCGTCGCCAGTGCCGCCAAACAGCATGTCTTCGTCGATACCGCCGAACAATACATCGTCACCACTGTCGCCATACAATTCATCATTGTCATCGGCACCGTAGATCGTATCGTTACCGGCACCACCGTGAACCAGATCATCGCCATTGTTTAAAACAGGGTCAATATCGTCCGGAATGTTCAGGCTGTCAGGAAAGCTTGGATCAAGGGCGGCATAGATGACATCATCCCCTGCACCGCCGTAAATAACATCGCTGCCTTCGCCGCCGACGATTGTGTCGTCGCCATCACCGCCATCAATGAAGTCCGCATCAATACCGCCGTCGATCACATCGTCGCCTGTGCCACCAAAGATAGTATCGGCGTCATCACCGGTAGTGATTGTGTCGTTACCGGCACCACCATAAACTACATCTCTGTCGTTGAAAGGGTCTGCATCCGGCGTCACCAGCCCTGGGAAACCAAGGTCAAGGGCAGGATTGAAACCGGTAGAGTTCGGGCCGGATGTATCAATAACATCGTCCCCTGCGCCACCTTCAACAAAGTCGTTACCGGCACCACCTGTGATTTCGTCATCACCGCCGCCGCCATATATTTCATCATCGCCAGTACCGCCGTCCAGCACATCATCGCCGCCAAGACCTGTGATGACATCATCACCGGCACCACCGAACAGTTCATTTGTGTATGTGTCAGCCGGGTCTGTGCCTTGTTGATCAAAGCCGGTCAGAACATCATCGAAGTCTGAGCCGATAACACCGTCAATGCCACCTAAAATAGTGTCATTATCCGCATCACCACCCGATAATTCGGATGTGCTTAGGTCAACGTTTACGGCTGCACCAGAGTTGCTGTAATCCAGATTGTCTTGGCCTGCATTGCCTTGGAAACTATCGGCACCTTCGCCACCGATAAAGACATCGTCACCGGTACCACCATATATAACATTGGTGCCAGCACCTGCTGCGATAATATCGTCACCGCCATAGCCGAATATGATGTCGTTATCACCGTCATCACCATCAATGGTGTCGCCATCAGCGTCGACAAATAGTGGTAACATCACATCGTTGTTATTAGTCCCATCTACTGGGCCACCTTTACCGGAACCTCCGCTACCAGAGCCACCGCTGCCAGAATCGCTGCTGCCGGAACCACCGCTGCCAGAATCGCTGTTGCCGGAACCGCCGCTACCAGAATCGCTGCTGCCAGAGCCACCGCTACCAGAATCGCTGTTGCTGGAGTCACCGCTGCCAGAATCGCTGCTGCCGGAACCGCCGCTGCCAGAATCGCTGTTGCTGGTACCACCGCTGCCAGAATCGCTGTTGCTGGTACCACCGCTGCCAGAATCGCTGCTGCCGGAACCGCCGCTGCCAGAATCGCTGCTGCCGGAACCACCGCTGCCAGAATCGCTGTTGCTGGTACCACCGCTGCCAGAATCATTGTCTTTCGTAGTATCACTTGTTTTTGGAGAACCATAATTGATCCCGCCAGTCAGATAATCATTAGTGGTTTCTTGTCCAGAACCACTGCCACTGCCATTGCCACTGTCTTTTGTACTAATATCAGTCATACTACACTCCAAAAATCGTTAATTACAGGCGTCATATTGTGTCATCTTTGTGCAAATCTCTTTAGAAGAGCCCCAATTTGCGCACATTTAAGCCACACTCTGACTTCTTATTGACATATTTGGATATAAAGTAAAATTCATTTTTCCATATACTGAAAATATGATATACTAAGAAACAATAAGTAAATTTTTGGTTAATTTTCTTGAATATATACACATTATTCAAAGAATATTGGCTCATTAGCAACGTAAATAGGAACAATGGAAAAGCAGTGCTTCAAACATCGACACGAATTTGTTCATTTCAAGACTGATTCTTTTGTCCTACCAAAGGATTTAGGTGAATTCTTGTGCCCGCTCGGCTCCCGCCGGACTTCACCTATAAATACCGCATATCCTTACCCATGCGACAAAAGCCATCAGGCATCTATAATTGATTGCTTGACCATTCCATGAAACCATTCCTTATCAAATCGCCAAAACACAGAGCATATACATGAAGATCACGATACCCCCTGAAGTCATTGCCGACCGGATAGAATCTTTTTTTGGAGAGCGGGTTATTAGTATTTCAGCCCCGGGTGGTAAAAGCCGAGGCAGTTATAGGGTAAGCCTTCAAAACCGATCAATAATCGTAAGCTCGCGGGACAGTCTTGAACAAACAACTTATGAAGCATCAATCTTAAAAGAACTGTCTAAATTCACCAACGCGTCACCGAAATTTCTGGGGCAAGATAACGAACTGATGTTCCAGTCAGATGTAGGGGCCAAACGTCTGGGGCAACATATGTATCAGCTGGATGCTGCCGCCCAAGAACAAATGGCACAAGATGCTGTAGCAGCTTTATTCGATATCCACCGCGCCGCGCGCCTTGGTTCTTTATCTGGAAAGTTGCATCATATGGGGGGCACAACGGACTGGGTGATTTCATTTGTGGCGGCTATGGATGAACTCACCCGCATGTTGAATATTGACCCGCCTGAATGCGACCAGAACGCCCTTTGCAACTTTATAGGCACACCAAAGGATCAATTCGTGAAATGGGATTGCCGCGCCGGGAATGCCGCTATCGGTAATGATGGCCGTGTCAGGTGGTTTGATTTTGAATACGCCGGAATACGTCACGGGGCTGAAGACTTTGCATGGCTGGTTGCCGATGAAAACTGGCCAGTGAATGTCGAAACGATGATGGCAATCATTGCAGACACTTATCCATCGGATACGCCCCGCAACTGGCAGGATTTCAAAAGCTATCTTGAGGTCTATGCAGCCCTTCATGCGATCAAAAGATTGATACTGATCGTCAATCGCGCAAAGCGCAATGGCTGGATATCTCAGGCACAGGCACTGCGCAAAGATGGTATCGGCACCAACCCGGTTCTGGGCATAAGGCTATGTGAAACAGGTATAACACTTGCACGAAAAAACAATGTGTCCATGCCTCTGGTCGAACTGTTTGAAGCAATCGCAGATACGTTTCAAAAAACGATACCTTAAAGCCAGATAAAGGTGAAATGCTAATGAACTACGATACCACAAAGCCCCCCCCCTCCAGTGTCGGGTCAGCAGCGCGGGCCTTTCTGGTTTTGGAGATAATCCTTAAATATGGCCCGATTAAGCCTGCCCAAATATGTCAAAATTCGGGCCTTGGGCGCAGTTCGGTTCACCGCGCCATTCACTTGCTTGTAGATCAGGGTTGGGTGCGCCAGCAACTGGGCAACAGGGCTTGTGTTGCAACCTATCAACTGGATCAGTTGGCAGTGGATGCAAACTTTAGCCAACCAGTGCAAGATCAGATTTACCCCGTTCTAAAGGAACTCTGTTCGGCGCATTATCTGCACGGCGATATTGCCTTTCTATTCGGTGCTGGCCGCATCAAACTGGTTGAAAGTACGGATAGTAAAGCCGATACAAACGCAGAACTGTCGCTGGTCTCATCCGATATCGCCACAGCCGTTTACAGCATCATGGAACCAGCCCAGATCACCCGCTTGACATCGCGGGCACTGAAAAATGTCGGTGCAGCTGAAACCGAAGAAATCATTTCAGGCCAGTTGGCCAAACGCATTGTTAAGGCCCGACAAGACGGCAATATGGCATGGTCGCCAGACCAATCCATGGTCAGCATTCCGTTTCAGGATGAAACCCAGCTGTTTGGTGCCGTGCGCTTGCGTCAAAAGACGGCTACAAGCACTGCACGCCAAGTTTTATTGTTTGTCGCGGCTGAATTACAGCGCAGCCTACCAGAGGTCTTTAAGTAATCATTGCGCTGCCCAAGGCAAATGTTTATCGCTGCATTATGATAAAAGATATTCTGAACGCCTTTATGGCCAAAAAAGCCCCGCCCCTTACCCCTGATGATGCCCGTATCGCACTGGCCGCCCTTATGGTGCGTCTTGCGCGCACTGACGGTGACTATGCACAGGTGGAAATCAGCACAATAGATCGCGTATTGCAAAAACGCTTTGATCTGGATGATGCCGCCACAAAAGCCCTGCGCGTAAAGGCCGAGGAACTGGAAACCCAAGCCCCCGACACCGTGCGCTTTACCCGCGCCATAAAAGAAACCGTGCCATATGAAGAACGCGCCGCTGTGCTGCAAGCCCTGTGGGCCGTGGTTTTATCAGACGGGCACCGCGATGACGATGAACACGGGCTGATGCGCCTTGTTTCCAACCTGTTGGGTATTAATGACCGCGACAGTGCCTTTGCCCGCCAACGTGCCGCGAAAGAATAAGGAAGCCTCCGCAAAAGACGTATAACCATATGAATTTGCTTTACTATTCTGCTATTCTTTAAAACTACTAAACTAGTTTAGTAGTTCTGTTACCTCAACGGTTTCAAAGGCATATTTAACGAAACCGGCTTTGTTGATGCCTCATTAGGATAATTCCGTTATGCGAATGCGTGGTTTTAGGGTAATCACAAAATCGTGAGCATAACTCACACCCTTTTAAATCGCGGAGATCACTCATGCCGACGCAATCGCGCCCGTCGCGTGCCTATGAATGGCCAACCCTATGCCTGCTGGCGTTAACCTATGCGCTATGGGCGGCCATCACCCTATATGCGCAAAACCTAGGCCCTGCCTTGGCAATCCTGTTATTGATCCCCGTGATCACCATGCATTCATCGCTGCAACACGAAACCCTGCATCTGATTGAGCCGCGCTGTAAATGGTGCGGCCAACTTCTGATCTTTCCCGCCGTAGGCCTGCTTATCCCCTATCTTCGCTTTCGCGACAGCCACCTGATACACCACGTCAACGAAAACCTGACCGACCCTTATGACGATCCTGAAACTGCCTATATGGTCAAAGAGGTCTGGGCCACACTGCCCCGCTGGCAGCAACGCGTGTTGATCTTCAACAACACACTTGTAGGCCGTTTGTTGCTTGGGCCGTTAATCGGGCAAATCGCTTTTATGCGGGCAGATTGGCGTATGATCAGAAACGGCGACCGCACAGTTTTAATCGGCTGGCTGGTGCAAATCCCTGCTGTGGCCATCGTGATCCTGTGGCTTACAACCTTCGGTACCATGCCATTTTGGGCCTATGCAAGTGCTGCTTATTTCGGCCTGTCGATCCTGAAAATCCGCACATTCCTTGAACACCGAACCCACCTGCAACCCAATGGCCGCAGTGTGATAATCGAAGGCCAAGGCATCTTATCTTTCTTGTTTCTAAACAACAGCTTTCACGCCGTTCACCACGCACACCCGTCTGTGGCATGGTACAACCTACCTGCCCTGTACCGCGCAAATAAAACCAAATTTACCAACGAAAACCGCGACTATATCTATGCCAGCTACCCCACCATATTCCGCAAGTATTTTTTCCACGCAAAAGAGCCCGTGGAACACCCTTTGTGGAACTTGGAAAACCGCCATGATCGCTAGCCTGCCGATGTATCTGCGCCCTGAAAATCAGGGGGCACATGACCGTTACTGGCAGCTTATTCGTACAAATTTGATCCAGAACGACATTGAAGCCCCTGCGCTGTTAAGCGAAGGCGAAACCCTTGATCATTGGTGCCGCGATGACCTGCTGCTCAGCCAAACCTGCGGTATGCCCTACCGGCTGCATCTACATGAACAGGTGCAACTTGTCGGCACACCCGATTACGGCCTGCCCGATTGCCCTGCGGGGTATTATAACAGCGTAATCATCGTAAATGCACATGACACCCGCAGCGATCTAGCCGATTTTGCATCCGCAAATCTGGCGGTTAACGCGATGATTTCACAATCAGGTTTTGCCGCCGTGCAATCGACCGCTAAAAAGGCAGGTTTTCAGTTTGAAAACCTAAGTATTTCAGGCGGCCACCTTACATCCGCAAACATGGTGGCAACAGACAAGGCCGATATTGCTGCAATAGATGCCATGACGTGGCATGACATTCAGAAATACAACGATTTTCCTAATCAAATCAAAGTGCTGATGAAAACCACCCCCACCCCGGGCCTGCCCTATATCTGTGCCTTAGGCATAGACAGACAAGCTGTAGCCCAAGCCGTAACAGATGCCATTGCAACCCTGACAGAAAAAGACCGCGATGCGTTAAACATTCACGGCCTAATCCAAATACCAAAGGCTGATTATCTAGCGGTAGGGAACCCCTAGAAAAACGCCTGCAATCCTGTTTGCGCACGCCCTAGAATAAGCGCATGCACATCATGCGCCCCCTCATAAGTGTTCACGGTTTCAAGGTTCACCATATGGCGCATCACCTGAAATTCCTGGCTGATGCCGTTGCCGCCATGCATATCGCGCGCCATCCGTGCAATATCCAGTGCTTTGCCACAGTTGTTACGCTTGATCATGCTGATCATCTCAGGGGCCGCTTTGGCTTGATCCATCAAACGCCCCACTTGCAGGGCAGCTTGTAACCCCAATGTAATATCCGTCTGCATATCCGCCAGTTTCTTTTGAAACAGCTGGGTTTGTGCCAGCGGGCGTTTGAACTGGATACGATCCAGCCCGTACTGGCGCGATGCATGCCAGCAAAATTCAGCCGACCCCATCACACCCCAGGCAATGCCGTAACGTGCGCGGTTCAAACAACCAAACGGGCCTTTCAGACCTTCCACATGCGGCAGCAAAGCGTCTTCACCCACTTCGACATCTGCCATCACAATCTCACCGGTAATAGACGCCCGAAGCGACAGTTTGCCTTCGATTTTCGGTGTCGACAAACCCTTCATGCCTTTTTCCAGCACAAAACCCTTGATCTTGCCGCCATGTTCCTCGGATTTGGCCCAAACCACAAACACATCCGCAATCGGTGAATTGGAAATCCACATCTTGGCACCCGTCAGCTTATACCCCGTAGCCGTTTTAACCGCGCGGGTTTTCATACCACCGGGGTCAGACCCCGCATCGGGTTCGGTCAGCCCGAAACAGCCGATATATTCACCCGATGCCAGTTTCGGCAGATATTTCATCCGTTGTTCTTCGGTGCCATAAGCATAGATCGGATACATCACCAGCGACGACTGCACTGACATCATCGACCGATAGCCACTGTCCACCCGCTCAACTTCACGCGCAACCAACCCGTAGCTGACGTAACCCGCACCAATACCGCCATATTCCTCGGGCAAAGTCGCCCCCAACAGGCCCATTTCGCCCATTTCACGAAAAATCGCAGGATCGGTTTCTTCATTGGCGTAGGCCGCAATAATACGCGGTTGCAACTTGTCTTGCGCATAAGCCCGCGCCGCATCGCGGATCATGCGTTCTTCTTCGGTCAACTGTGCGTCCAACATCAACGGGTCTTCCCAGTTGAAGCTGGCAAGTGAGGGGGCGTCTTTTGGTTTCAGGCTGGGTTTTTCCGTAGGCATCGCAATCTCCATCAAAGCGGCTTTTTTAATGGCTAGACCTGAATGCAATGGGCTGCAAGCACTCAATTTAAATAATTTGATCAAATTATTCTTGCACGGTTCATATCCAATCTGTTAGCCATTGCTTAACAACCCCGAAAACAGGTGATGAATGAAGATCGGAATATTACAAACAGGCATGGCCCCCCTAGAGATGGTGGAACGCCATGGCGAATACCCTGACATGTTTAAACGCTTTCTGGGCGGGCATGGATTTGACTTTGAGACTTATAATGTTCTGGTCGATGAATTCCCAGACAATGCCAAAGATGCAGACGGCTGGCTGATCACAGGGTCAAAACACGGGGCATATGAAGATCACCCTTGGATTGCCCCCTTGGAAAACCTTGTGCGCCAGGTTTATGCCGCCGACATCCCCCTTGTAGGTGTCTGTTTTGGCCACCAGATTATCGCACAAGCACTGGGCGGCACCGTGGTTAAATTCGACGGTGGCTGGTCAGTGGGGCACACCCAATACAAAATGAACGGCCACGACACGCCCGTCATGCTAAACGCATGGCATCAAGATCAAGTCGTAGATCTGCCCAAAGACGCCCGCGTCATCGGTTCCAGTGATTTTTGCAAATATGCGGCGCTGACTTACGGCGACAAGGTTATAACCGTACAGCCCCACCCCGAGTTTGACGATGGTTTTGTTAAAGACCTGATTAAATACCGCGCCCCCGGCGTGGTACCCAAGGGCCTGCTGGAAAAAGCCACCGCGCGCATGGGCCTTGCCAATCAAAATGAAATGATTGCGGATATGTTCGCAAATATTCTAAAACAGCCCAAAAGCTGAAGGAGGCTCGACATGAGCACCGATAACAACTGGACCAAAAACCTGCCCCAAGCGGCACAAGATTACATCAAGGGCCGCAAGCTGGAAGAGGTCGAATGTATCATCTCGGATACGCCGGGCCTTAGCCGTGGCAAATGTATGCCCGCGCGTAAGTTCGGCAAAATGGATCAGATGTACCTGCCTGACAGCATATTCTATCAAACCGTCACCGGCAGTTACGTGGACATTGATGAGATGGAAAACCAATACACCGAAGGTGATATGGTTCTGACCCCTGATTTAGCGTCTGCAACCGCTGCCCCCTGGACTGGCGATATTACCTTGCAGGTCATTCATAATGTTGAAGATTTACAAGGCAACCCCATGCCATTGGTGCCGCGCAATGTGCTAAAGCGCATTTTGGCACTTTATGAAGCCGAAGGCTGGAAACCCGTTGTCGCCCCTGAAATGGAATTCTACCTTGTGGCCCCCAACATCAACCCCAACGACCCGATTGAACCGCCCATGGGGCGCACCGGGCGCAAGGCGGCCAGCCAGCAGGCTTATTCGATGTCTGCGGTCGATGAATACGGCCCCGTGATTGACGACATCTATGATTTTGCCGAAGCCCAAGGCTTTGAAATTGATACGATTATTCAAGAAGGCGGGGCGGGCCAGATTGAAATCAACTTGCAACACGGTGACCCTTTGAAACTGGCGGATGAGGTGTTCTTTTTTAAACGCCTGATCAAAGAAGCCGCCCTGCGCCATAATTGTTTTGCCACTTTCATGGCCAAACCCATGGGCGACCAGCCGGGTTCAGCAATGCATATCCATCATTCCATTCTGGACATAAAAACCGGCCAGAATATCTTCACCGGAAAAGATGATAAACCGACAGAAAAATTCACCCAATTTATCGCAGGCATGCAAACCTACCTGCCCGCAGCAACCCCTTTCATCGCACCTTATGTGAACTCGTACCGCCGCTATGTAGCACATTTTTCTGCCCCGATTAACTTGGAATGGGCCGAAAATAACCGCACCACGGGCATTCGCATACCCATATCAGGCCCCGAGGCACGACGCGTTGAAAACCGTGTGGCCGGCATGGATTGCAACCCTTATATTGGCATCGCGGCCAGTTTGGCCTGCGGTTATCTGGGCATGAAACAGGGGCTTGAGCCACGCAAACCTGTCAAAGGCGAAGCCTATGACGCTGACCGCGATATTCCGCCTTCTATGTACGAAGCGCTTTCCCTACTGGACGATTGCCCTGAATTGACCCAGATTATGGGGCCGGAATTCACCATGGTATATAAAGCCACAAAACGTATGGAATATGATGAATTTCAAGAGGTTATCTCACCTTGGGAACGTGAACACCTGCTGATGAACGTCTGATGAACCTGCTGCATGAAAATGACAGCTTAGGGAAATATCCCGATAGCTGGTACGCCGCCACCGCAAATAAACTGCCCTCATTCCCTTCTCTAAAAGGCGATAATACCGCTGATATTTGTATCATTGGCGCGGGCTACACCGGCCTTTCATCGGCGTTGCATTTGGCAAAAGCAGGCTTCAGCGTCACCTTGCTGGAAGCCCACCGTGTTGGTTGGGGCGCATCGGGGCGCAATGGCGGGCAGTTGGGTAGCGGGCAACGACGTGAACAGGACGATCTGGAAAAAATGCTGGGGTTCGATCACGCCAAACGGCTGTGGGATATTGCGCAAGAAAGCAAATCAACCGTGCGCGAACTGGTCAAAACCCACGATATAAAGTGTGATTTACGCAATGGCGTGGCCCACACCGACTGGCACGCCGCAGGCGTTTCGGGTGAACACGCTTACGCTGAAAAACTGCAACGCGATTACGGTTATGACGAAATCTCGACCCTAGACAAAGCGCAAGTACGCGATTTGGTGGGGTCAGATGCCTATCACGGCGGCACGCTGGATATCGGTGCAGGCCATTTGCACCCGCTGAACTTTGCCCTTGGGCTGGCAAAAGCGGCAGCAGATGCTGGCGTCAATATCCATGAAAAATCCGAAGTTATTGCGGTTGAAAGTGGTGCAAAACATAAAATCACAACAGCGGATGGCACGGTTAATGCCACCCACCTAATCTACGCCTGCAACGGATATTTAGGCCATTTGCAAGGTAAGGTGGCGGCCAAGGTTATGCCGATCAACAATTTCATCGTGGCCACAGAACCCTTGGGCCAAGACATGGCCGAAAGCCTGATCCGTCAAGACGTGGCCATTGCCGACAGCAAGTTCGTAGTGAACTACTTCAGACGCAGCGCCGACAACCGCATGTTGTTTGGCGGTGGTGAGACTTATAGTTATCGTTTCCCAAGCGATATCAGAAGCTTAGTCAGCAAACCAATGTTAGAGGTCTACCCCCAACTTAAGGGCGTCAAACTGGATTACGCATGGGGTGGCACCTTGGGTATCACCATAAACCGCATGCCCAGTTTCATGCGCCTGTCACCCACATCCTATTCCCTGTCAGGCTATTCAGGCCACGGCGTTGGCATGGCCACAATGGCTGGAAAAATCGTCGCCCGCACCATTCAGGGCCAAGCAGAACAATTCGACACAATGGCCACCGTCCCTGCCCCCAGCTTCCCCGGTGGCACCGCTTTACGCTGGCCTGGACTGGTCATGGCAATGACATGGTATTCATTGCGCGATAAATTCGGCTTTTAAGCAAAAATTAACCAATTCTTTTAGTGACAGGCCGCTCTATCTTCTGTATTATTAAAACTAAGTTTCGGATAATACGAAGGTAGTGACATGCAAAAGATAAACCTGCACCAGGCTGAACCTATTCCCGAAGAAGCCCGTGAATACATAGACGCGATGTTGGCATCGGGGGATCTGTTCAGATACCACGCCGCAAAAGATGCGCCTGTTACCCTGCTGGAACAGGAATTTGCCCAGATGATGGGGGCTAAATATGCCCTTGCCGTGGCCTCATGCTCTGCCGCGTTGTTCCTTACAATACGCGCCCTTGACCTGCCACGGGATGCAAAAATCCTGATCCCCGCTTTCACATTCGCCGCCGTCCCGTCCGCCGTAGTTCACGCCAACTGCACCCCCGTTCTGGTTGAGGTTGCTGACAATTACCGCGTCGATATGGCTGATTTTGAAGCCAAGTTCACCGATGATATTCAAGCGGTTCTGATCAGCCACATGCGCGGTCACACCTCTGATATGGATCAGATCAAGGCCCTGTGCGATGCCAAAGACATCCCCCTGATCGAAGACGCCGCCCACTCATTAGGCACCACATGGCACGGCGAAAAAATCGGCACCATCGGTAAGGTTGGTTGTTTCAGCTTTCAGTCCTATAAAATGCTCAACGGCGGCGAAGGCGGCATTCTGATCACCGACGATGACGACATCATCGCGCGCTGTGTGATCATGTCCGGGGCTTACGAGAACAACTGGCAAAAGCACGGGCTGGATTGCAATACGTTTTCGAAATACCAAAACGAGTTACCACTGTATAACACCCGCCTGAACAACCTGTCAGCCGCCGTTATTCGCCCGCAAATTCAACACCTTGAAGAGCGTATCACCAATGGATTGCGCAATCATGACCTGATGGCAGAGCGGCTGAATACCTCGCCCTACCTATCCGTTCCCAAAGCCCTAGCCCCTGAAAAACGCGCCCCTGACAGCATCCAGTTTAATCTGGTCGGTTTCAGCGATGATGAAGCCCATGCCTTTATGGCGGAAACCAAATCGCGCGGGGCCACTGTCAGCATATTCGGGCTGCATCAGGGCAATGCACGCGCCTTTTGGAACTGGAAATTCTTGGGTGAACTGCCTGATTTGCCGATGACCAAAGCCATGCTGATGCGTGCTTGTGATCTGCGATTGCCAACATCTTTATGTGAAGATCAGGTGCAAGGGATTACCGATATTATTCTGGCTTCGATCAACAAGATTAAGCTTTCAAAAGCCGCTTAAAGCCTACTCATAAATATGAAATTTCTTTTTCATCCAAGGGAATTTTCCAACACATGGGTCAACCAGCATATCCTTGATCAGTGGCTTGACCCGTGCCGCAATATCCGCAGGGATCGTATCCAGAACACCCTTGCGGGCGACCAATGATATGCTGCGCGAAAGCTCTTTGAAGGGCAGCGGCATAACGTCGACGTCATCATGAAAGCGGCGTGCGCGCAAATAGCCCAAAGACGTGGTCATGGTCCAGCCGGAACCCGATGCCACCATGCACAGAATGGCGTGATAGCTGTCAAATTCAAACTTATTGGGCAGGTTAATCCGTTGGCGTGACAAATGCGCTTCAACCTGCCGCCCCATCATTTGCAATGATGAATAGCGGATAAACGGCAAGGCCAAAAGCTGTTCCAGTACATCCCCCGACGGATCAATCATACCTTTGGGGGCTGCCACGATGAAAGGTTCGGTCAGAATTGGAAACACTTCCATCCAATCCGCCGCCGTGTCCAGATCGGCGGCCACAACCACATCCATATGACGCGACTCCAGATCAGCCACCAAACGGTAGCTTGATCCGCTTTCCAGCAAAAACTGACACCCGGTCAGTTGCTTTGAAAGGCCTGCCATCAAGGCAGGTGTCACATCCGCATCCAGATCGTCAATCATGCCCAAACGCAGGCGGATCATCTGGCTGTAATTAAACACCGCCAATTCCGCCTTGGCCTGTGTGGTCTCGGCCAAAATGGTTTCCGCGCGGCGCAAAAACAAAGCCCCTGCGGATGTCAGTTCCATCGGGCGTGAAGAGCGGTTCAACAGTAACACCCCAAGGGCGGCTTCCAAATTGGTCAGCTGTTGTGAAACCGATGACGGGCTGGCTTTCAGCCTTTTGGCTGCAAGCGAAATCGTGCCCTCTTCCACCGCGGCCACAAAAATCTCAATCGCCCAAAGCGTCATTTTTCCGGGTATATCGACCATTTATGCAACTCGCTTAATTTTAAGGTGTTGCGTTTTAATAGCAGGTAAAATTACAACTGCACAATAAAATCGCATAGCTTACAGATAAAGCTAAAACTGCATGATTGACAAGCTGCAAACTTTACGATGAACCTGCCTCATGACACAAAAAATACTCATAATAGGCGCCGGGATTACTGGCGTTTCCATCGCCGAAAGCCTGCGTCGTGCAGGCCAAAAAGTGACCTTGGTTGACCGCGTCCCCGCAGGCGACTCCGCACAAACCTCTTTTGGCAACGCAGGCCTGTTGGCACGCGCAGGTGTGGCCCCCATCGCCGGCCCGTCAATATTACGCGAAGTGCCCCGCATATTGCTGGACCCGAACAGCCCGATAAAACTGCGCTGGTCATATCTGTTGCGCCTGATGCCATGGGCCGCCGCGATGCTGCGCAACGGCATGCAAGACCGCGCCAAACACATCATCCCGGCAATGAACGAGCTGCTTTATGATACGGTTGAGCAACACCTGAACTTGGCCAAAGGCACCAAAGCCGCACAATATATCAAGCTGGGTGGTGTGACCTCACTTTATCGCAAGAAATCCAATTTTATGGCTGACACGTTCTTGAACGAAGCCAAAAAATCCGTAGGCATTGAATGGCTTGAACATGATCGTGCCAGCTTGGTTAAACGTGACCCGCACTTGGGGCCAGCCTATACATTCGGGGTTGAATACAAAGGCCAAGGCTGGCTGACCGATCCATCCGCCTATGTCGCGGCCTTGGCCCAACACTTTGCCGACAACGGTGGTACAATTTTGACCCATGAGGTGGCCGACATCGGCACCGACCGTGTGACCTGCAAAGACGGCACGGTTATCATGGCCGATACCATTATACTGGCCACAGGCGCGTGGTCAAAATCACTGGCCAAAACCTTTGGCCACAAGGTGCCA
>JAESRV010000144.1 GCA_016764475.1 Amylibacter sp. | reverse complement strand
CGTGTGATTGTGGATGGCTTAACCGACTGTTTGTGCGGAATTGCACGGCCCGGGCATATGGACGGGGTTTCGCAAATTGTGACAAAACTGTTGAACCAGGCGCACGCGGACGTGGCGTTTTTCGGTGAAAAAGACTGGCAGCAACTGGCGGTGATCAAGCGGCTGGCGCGTGATCTGGATATTGAAACTGAAATACGCGGCGTGCCGACTGTGCGTGATGACTACGGTCTGGCACTGTCATCTCGCAATGGATATTTGGACGATAAAAAAATTGAAACTGCTCGCAAGTTGAACGTAATTTTGAAGAAAGCGGCTTATGATATAGCGGCGGGTAGCTATGCGATTGATGAATGTATGAAAGCCGCCAAAGCGTTGCTGAAGGCGGGCTTTTCGCAGGTGGATTATGTGGATTGCCGCGATGCCGACACGCTGGAATTAATCGATAAGGCCGAAGGCCGGTCATGTCGTATATTTGGCGCGGCACATGTGGGGCGGGCACGGCTGATTGATAATCATTTGGTGAATTAGGGTCTAAAGCAGTCCAAGATCGGCCAGTGCAATTTCCAGTTCTTTGGGTAATTTATCATCCGTGGCGCGGCCAACGGGCAGGTCATTGGGCGCATCTTCATCAGTCAAATATCGCCAACCCTGAAACGGGCGGCGTTTGACAACCGTGGTGCGGATCAGTTCTGGGGCCAACATAATGCCGCAACGACGGATGCCGTCTTCGCCGATCACCTCTTCAAAGCCGATGATTTTCTGGCGGGCTTGCATAAAGCCTTTGATCACCCAATACATTGAGCCGCCGTTGAAAACTTCTGCCTCGCGCCGTGGCCACATGCGGGTGACATGTAGTGAATGATCGCGACCCAACTGCGCACGGCGCTCTGACTGCCACTCGGTCAGGGACTCGATGCTTTCGGTGCCGACGCTGAGTTTGATGATGTTGATTTTTGATGCCATGTTTGTTAACTTAATTCGCAGTTGTAGAATTGGCCATAGCTGATTAAAGCATGACACTAATTCTTCACACCTAGAATCGAAAGAACTTGCCATGAGCCGTTTTGCTGCCCCTATCGCCGAGCAAATTTGGGATATGAAGTACCGCTTCAAAGAAGCCGATGGTACGCCATTAGACCACGGTGTTGAAGACACTTGGAAACGCATTGCAGGGGCGTTGGCAAGTGTTGAAAAACAGCCTGATCTGTGGGCTGACAAGTTCTACAACGCCTTGGAAGATTTCAAATTTCTACCAGCAGGCCGTATTATTGCAGGTGCGGGTACAGGCCGGTCTGTGACCTTGTTCAACTGCTTTGTGATGGGCACAGTTCCCGACACTATGGGCGGTATTTTCGATATGCTGAAAGAAGCCGCGCTGACCATGCAACAGGGCGGCGGCATTGGCTATGATTTCTCTACTTTGCGGCCCAAGGGGGCTGCGGTGAAGGGGGTGGCCGCGGACGCAAGTGGGCCGTTATCGTTTATGGATGTGTGGGATGCCATGTGCCGCACCATTATGTCGGCGGGTTCACGCAGGGGTGCGATGATGGCCACCATGCGCTGCGATCACCCTGATATTGACCAGTTTATTGAGGCCAAAAAGGATGGTGCGCGGCTGCGTATGTTTAACCTGTCTGTGCTAATCACGGATGATTTCATGGATGCAGTAAAATCCGATGCCACTTGGGATCTGGTGTTTGACGGGATGGTATATAAAACCGTTAAGGCACTGGGGTTGTGGAATAAAATCATGCAGGCGACTTATGATTATGCTGAGCCCGGCGTGATTTTTATTGATCGTATCAACAAGAAGAATAACCTGTATTATTGTGAAACCATTGCCGCCACCAACCCGTGTGGCGAACAGCCCTTGCCGCCTTATGGCGCATGTTTGCTGGGGTCGATCAACTTGGCACGGCTGGTCAAAGACCCGTTTGCAGACGGGGCTGATCTGGATACGGCTGCTTTGGATGATTTGGTGCGCACGGCGGTGCGGATGATGGATAATGTGGTGGATGCATCGCGCTTTCCGCTAGAGGCGCAGGCGCAGGAAGCCCGTGCAAAACGTCGTATCGGATTGGGGGTTACGGGGCTTGCGGATGCGTTGCTGATGGTCGGCGTGCGCTATGGTTCTGAAGACGGGGCTGCACGCACCGAGGCTTGGATGAAGCAAATCGCGCGGGCTGCTTATTTAGCATCCAGTGACTTGGCGGCGGAAAAAGGGGCCTTTGCCCTATTTGATGCAGAAGCATTTTTGGCCTCTGAAACCATGCAGGATATGGACGCGGATGTGCGCGATGCCATTGCCAAGAACGGCATTCGCAACGCGCTGCTGACATCAATTGCACCGACAGGCACAATCAGCCTTTATGCGGGCAATGTTTCCAGCGGCATTGAGCCGGTGTTTGCTTATTCCTATACCCGTAAAGTTTTGCAAAAAGACGGATCGCGCACCGAAGAAGAAGTGGTGGATTACGCGGTTGATATGTGGCGTGAAAAGTTTGGTGACAAGGAGTTGCCAGATTACTTTGTGAACGCGCAAACCTTGGCACCTTTGGATCATGTACGCATGCAGGCAGCGGCGCAAAAGTGGATCGACAGTTCTATTTCCAAGACCATCAACTGCCCGGAAGACATCAGTTTTGATGATTTTAAACAGGTCTATATGGCCGCGTGGGATCAGGGCTGTAAGGGCTGTACAACGTATCGCCCCAATGATGTGACGGGTTCCGTTTTGACTGTTTCAGAAACCACTGAAACCGCCCCTGAAATTGATAAAGGGGCAGATGTGGTCTACCTGTCAGAGCCGCTTAGCCGCCCTGACGCGTTGGAAGGGCATACCTATAAAATCAAATGGCCCGAAAGCCAGCACGCGATTTATATCACCATCAATGACGTGATCGAAAAAGATAAACGCCGTCCGTTTGAAGTGTTCATCAATTCCAAAAACATGGAACATTATGCGTGGACTTTGGCCCTGACACGGATGATTTCAGCGGTGTTCCGCCGTGGTGGCGATGTGTCATTTGTTGTGGAAGAATTGAAAGCGGTGTTTGACCCGCGCGGGGGGGCTTGGGTGCAAGGCAAATACATCCCGTCGATCTTGGCGGCCATTGGTGGTGTGATTGAACAACATATGATCCGCATCGGGTTTATCGCCGGCGAAGGCACCCACCTGAAATCTGATCCCAAGGCCGAGGCCATTGCCGTGGGCGAACGCCCGCGTGGCCCTGCCTGCCCGTCTTGTGGGCAATTTGGTATGCGCATGATTGAGGGCTGCATGACTTGCGGCGATTGCGGCCATTCGAAGTGCGGATGATCTGAAGAACAGGATTAGCATTATGAGTACTTACACTGACCGCTTGTTAAAAATCGTCATCATGAGCGACATTCATCTTTTGCCGAAAGGTGAAGTGAAGCGCGGTTTGGATACGGCACCCCGTTTCAAGGCGGCGATTGAAACCGTCAATACGCTGCATAATGATGCTGACCTATGTATCTTTGCAGGTGATCTAACCGAAAAGTCGGATGTGGCTGCCTATGCGCTGTTTGACGAAATCCGCGCGGGCAACGATTTGCCACAGCGGGTGATGTTGGGCAATCATGATGATCGAAATATCTATCTGAAACATGCCAAAAACCCCATGCTTGACGAGAACCGTTTTGTTGCGGGCTATGATGACATCAAGGGCCACAGGATTTTGATGTTGGACAGTTCAGAGCCGGGCAAACTACGCGGTGGCCTATGCGAAAAGCGGCTTTCATGGACAGCAGATCGTTTGGCCGAAGCAAAGGCGCTTGGTCTTAAGGTCATTATAGTGCTGCATCACAACCCCTGTGCGCTACAAATGCCTGTAGACACTTACCGCTTGGCCGATCCTGAAAAACTTTTGAAGGTGTTGCACGATAGTGGTGCCGACATTATTCAGGTGCTTGCCGGGCACTGCCATATCACGTCTGCTGGCAGTTGGGGCGGTTACCCTTGTGCGACAATTTCGGGAAACCAACATAGGGTAGAGCCGTTTTTGCGCGGTCGCACGGGGCAACAGGATTGTTATACAAGCCCTGCGCAATACGCTGTCATTATGTCGGATCAGGTTAATTGTGCGGTGCATTTTCAGAACTATGTGGATGACAGCGCAGTCATGGACCCCACGCTTTTTCCCAATAAGATAGATCAGAAGTTCGAGGTATTAGATTAGCACTCACCCCTCGAACACTACACCATTTTCCTGTGCCATCAGGCGCGGGTCTTTGGATTTTACCGTAATCAGTTGCCCATTCAAGATCTCCATACAACGCGCAAGTGTTTCGCCTTCCAGACGTTGCATTGCCTCTTGAGTATAAAACGACAGGTGTGGTGACAAGATGACATTGTCCATATCAAACAGGGCGCGCATCGGGTGGTCTTTGCGGTTCAGCGGCTCAAGGCTGTAAACATCCAGTGCCGCCCCCGCGATGCTGCGATTTTGCAAGGCTTGTACCAGTGCCACCTCATCCACTATGGCCCCGCGAGAGACATTGATCAGTATGGCAGTGGGCTTCATACAAGCCAATTCATCCGCGCCGATC
Organism: Amylibacter sp.; assembly: GCA_016764475.1. Lineage (GTDB taxonomy): Bacteria > Pseudomonadota > Alphaproteobacteria > Rhodobacterales > Rhodobacteraceae > Amylibacter. The sequence continues at coordinate 4,841 of JAESRV010000144.1, read as the reverse complement.
AAGTGATGTGTACTGTCGTTCAACACGCAATGCACCGAGACGAAATCGCATTGTTTCAGCATCTCTTGCAGATCATCACATTTTTCAACACCTGCGGACTGCATAGCCGCATGCGCCATATTCGGGTTGTAGCCCAGCACCTTGGCCCCGAACCCTGCCCCTGCCATCCGCGCCATGCTTTTGCCTATTTTGCCGACCCCTACCAAGCCGATGGTTTTGCCCGCTATATCCGAGCCGATCCAACGTGCGGTGGGCCAGACCCAGCCCTGATTTTGCATCGCGGTATGTAGTGGCATAAGTTTCTTGGCCAAAGCGATCATCATCGCAAACGCCCCTTCGGCCACGGTTTGTTCAGCATATTCCGGGATATTGACCACGGGAATTTTACGGGCGCGGGCGGCATCAATATCTATTGCATCTATGCCGACGCCGAATTTAACGATGCCTTTTAACTGCTTGGTGTTTTCGATCACTTTGGCTGTTATCGGGGTGTAACACATCAAGATCAAGTCGGCGTCACGGGTTTGGGCCATCAAATCCGCTTGGGATATATTATCAGGTAATAAAACCAGATTAGCCCCTGTATCCCGCAGGGCTTGATCCAGATTTGGGCATTCAAGTTCAAGGTCCGTACGAACGATTTTTACTTGTTCGGTCATTTCATCCCCGCTTATTTTTCGTCATCTTATGTATCAGACACCCCAAAGCAATGGTAATTATAGCTTGACGATAAATAACGGATAAAATATATCCGCTATTATGAGATTAAGCGAAGGTGTAGAATGGACGGTGCATTGTTGCACTATGTTGGCGGGGTTGCCCCCTGACAAAGCAATGTCAGCGAAAAAGCTGGCAGAGTTTTTTGATGTGCCGCCAGATTATCTGGCCAAGCACATGCAGCAAATGTCAAAAGCGGGCATTGTGCAGACTAAAAAAGGCCCCAACGGCGGTTATAGTCTGGCCAAACCTGCCCGCGACATCACGCTTTTGGATATGGTCGAGGCCATTGACGGGCGCATATGCAGTTTCAAATGCACCGAAATCCGCCAACGCGGCCCCAGTGGTGTATCGCCTTGCCAGTATAAAACCCCTTGCGGCATTGCGCGTGCAATGCGCAAGGCCGATCAGGTTTGGCGCGATGAATTGCGCAAAACCACCTTGTTTGATCTGCAAATGATCGGCTTGACTGAAACCCCGCCTGAACAAATGAACAAGGCCATCACATGGCTAAAAGGACTATTCAAATGAAACGACTTCACAGGCTGACCGCCTATATCCTAATTGTCTTTGTGGTTATCCATCTTGGCAATCACCTGTTTTTAATCGCAGGGCGTGACACCTATAATAGTGTGCAAAAAATCTTGAATACGGTTTATCGCAATCCGCTGCTGGAACCGATATTGATAATCGCGATGATCGTGCAGGTTATCGGCGGGCTGAAAATGGCGATTACTTCATTGCGCCGCTTACCCAAGCGCGCGTTTTGGCAACGGCGGTTCTGGGAAAAAGCCCAGATCATATCGGGCTTTGTATTCGCTTATTTCATCATTGAGCACCTGATTGCGCTTGCAGGCGTGCGCTGGTTCAACCCTGGCCTTGAAACGGATTTCTATTGGCCTGCATCCGTGATGAACGGCGCACCTTTTACCTATTATTTCGTACCCTATTACTTCTTGGGCATTCTGGCAGTAATGACCCACGCGGGCATCGGTTTGCGCTTTGTGGTGCAACGCAAAGGCAAACGCCGGTTGGGCAATATCCTTGGCATTGGATCAATCATTCTGGGCGGCATCTTCGGTGTTGTAATCGTACTAAGCCTTGCCGGCACGTTCTACGACATTAATCTGCCACCTGAATGGATTGATTATTTGAAAATGTTCTACCCGGACTATGCCGGGTAGATACAATAGGCGGTTGGGTTATTCCCCAACCGCTTTATTTGTCAGCTTGTTCAAGGCACCCGTCATTTTGGCCAAAATGCCTGCATCTGCCGCAATGTTATGATCTTCAGTCAGTTGTGATGGCGCGTGATAAGCGATAAAAACCTTACCATCCGCATCTTCATAAGCCACAACACGCAAGGGCAGATCAAGGCCGATAGACTGGTCTGCCAGCATTGCAGGTGTGCCCATTTTAGGGTTGCCGAACATCAGCATTTGGGTAGGGCGCAAATCCATATCAACCGATGCCGCCCCTTTGGCGTGATCAATACGGGCAAAAACCTTGGCACCGGCCCCTTCAACAGCAGCCGCAAGGCGGTCGATGGTAACACTCACCGAATGCGCACTTTGCTTGGTGATCAGATCAGCGGCAAAGGTCTGGGTTGCAGACAGAGCCATAGCGATGGCGGTAACAGCCGTTAGAATGCGCATTGTATATTCCTTTTATGATGCAAATTTCCGTGTTTTCAATAAGATAGTTGTTTATTTAAATCACAACTACAAGCGCGGTAACGGGTTTGTGATGGTCAACCGCGTCCGCGATAAGTCGGTACGCCCTGATCCGGGATCCAGACGTTTTCAGGCGCAGCTCCGGTTTGGTAAAACACATCTATCGGAATGCCGCCGCGCGGATACCAATACCCGCCGATGCGCAGCCATTCAGGGGCCAGTAAATCAACCAGACGTTTGGCAATGGATACGGTGCAATCTTCGTGAAATGCGCCGTGATTGCGGAAAGAGCCTAAGAACAGTTTCAAAGATTTGCTTTCAACCAACCATTCGCCCGGCACATAATCAATCACCAGATGGGCAAAATCGGGCTGCCCTGTCATCGGGCAAAGTGAGGTAAATTCAGGGGCGGTGAAACGCACACAATAAGCCGTGCCCGCCTGCGGGTTTGGCACCTTTTCCAACTCAGCCGCTTCAGGGCTGTCAGGCAATACCGTCGCACTGCCAAGTTGTTTCAGATTGCCATAAATATCGTTTTTGGTCATGGGATCGGTTCCTGTTCTGAAGCCTTCGCATAATCGGTTATTACCACTGGTTCAATCCCCCCGAAACGGGTTACGACACATTGCATGAAACAAATTGCACTAGCGAGTTTAATCCGTGCTCTATATTTACAGCAAGTGCAAAGAATTTAGCCGCTAGTGCTGATGTGGAATTATTATGGCAATACGATATACCTAACCTATCAAGGAAATTAGGTATTCCCTAAAACGGCTTCACCATCTGTACCCCCTGAATAATACAGTTGCTACAGGCCAACCCAAGATTAAAAATGCTATAGTTTCAAGTTTTTGTATAATCAAGTAATATCAACATCTTAACCACTGTCTTATCTGGGACATCAGGGCGGTGAGGCAGTCAGGTACGCTTACCTCTCGCTTTAACCCGCTTCCGCTTCCTCAAAGCTGCCTCTCTCTGGGCGATATAAAGCGTGGAGCCAATGATAATCACCGCCCCTAAAATCGTCTGCCAGTCAGGTGTTTCTTGAAACATCAGATAAGCTCCGACCCCGATAAAAACCAGCCGCAGATACGCCACAGGTGCCAGAATACTGGCCTCGGCATAGCTATAAGCCTGAATATCCGCCACCCCGCGCACCATGCTGGTCAAAGCCACCAAAATCAGCGCGGCCCACGTCACACTTAGCTGCGGCACCGCCAGATCAGTGCCCACAATCGGTACACTAATCAGTGCCGTGATCACGATAGACGAATAATAAGTACTCAAAGGTCCATCCGCCTGCGCCAGTTTCCGCGACATTGTCAAAGCACTGGCAAAACAAAGCGAGCTACCTATCGCCGTGACCATCCCTAAACTGACGGCACTAAACCCCGGACGTAAAACAACAACCGCCCCGACAAACCCCGCAACAATCGCCAAAATACGCCGCATCCCGATGGTCTCTTTGTGGATGATAACTGCCAAAAGCGTGGCAAAGATCGGAGCCGTGAAAAACAAAACCGTTGCCGTTGCCAGCGGAATGGTAGCAATCGTGTAGAACCCGAAATGCGTGGCAATCGCCACCAAAGTACCGCGCACAATATGTTGCATCGGCTTGGTAAACGATAGTTTTTTGCGCAGAGGTGTCGCAAGTAAAAGGGCACTTCCCACCAGAACAATCGCAATAGTGGAACGGTAAAGCACCACCTGCACACTGCTGAGTTCCAGCGATACCTTGCGCACCGCCAACGTCATAATGCTGGCAACCACAACAGACACCAGCATCCACAAAATCCCGCGCATATTATCGCGTTCCTCAACCACATGGGTGGGGTCTTTTACACTGTCCAAAGGGGCATCGATCGGGGTGGGCATTTTGATAGTCTCGCTTTGGCTAAAGTCGTAGACCCGTGATTTAAGATTGGCAACGCGGAAGGCAAAAATTGGTACAATAAAAATTTTGCATTTTCGCCATTTGCTTTGTTTACAAACACGCCTGAAAAAGCGATTGTGCGCCCGAAGTCAGGCAAGCCCGCGTGATGGAATGGTAGACATAAGAGACTTAAAATACGTTGTTTCGTGCGGTTAAACGTATACAAAATAAGGTGTTAAGGAGTAAGATCAGTTTTCAGGCCCGATATGGGCCCGATGCAGAAGTTTAGAGATAACGCCAGATGCGGGCGTGATGGAATGGTAGACATAAGAGACTTAAAATCTCTGGGCCCTAGGCCGTGTGGGTTCGAGTCCCACCGCCCGCACCAAAATTAAACAATAAAACCAATGTATTGTGGAGTTTATCGTCACTTTGATGGTAAACTCAACTTATCGAAAAATGCTCTATTTCGTTCTTTTGCTGTAGCCCGCCAAGAATTCTTTCAGTGAATGACAAGGATATTTGCAGCAGGGCGTTTTTGCATTTGGGCGGTTTATTTGGGGGTAAAATCATATTCG
>JAESRV010000033.1 GCA_016764475.1 Amylibacter sp. | reverse complement strand
ACGCGGTTCAATGATGCCAGTTCACTGGCCAGTTTTAGTGCAAACGGGCGCAGTTATATTCTGGCGGCTGGCTCTGATGATGGTCTGACATTGCTGGAAATATCTGCGGGTGGCAATTTGACGGTTCTGTCGGTTCTGGCCGATGATTTTGATACCACGCTGGATAATATCACGGATATTGAAGTGGTGCAGTTTGGCGACGAAATCCATGTTTTTGTCAGCAGTGGTTCTGAAAACGGTTTCACCCAAATTCAAATTGATACGTCCAGTATCGGGTCAATATTTACAGGCAGTGCGGCAGATGAAACCTTAAACGGCTCCGCGCTGGATGACGTTTTGAACGGTTTGGGCGGCAGTGATACGATTAATGCAGGGGCGGGGGATGACCGCATTACCGACGGCACAGGGCGCGATCACCTTTATGGCGGGGTGGGGGCGGATATTTTTCAGTTTGTCGCCGATGGCACGCTGGATTTGATCCGTGATTATCAAGACGGGCTTGACCGGATTGATCTGTCATTGCTCACAGGTATTAACGGGGTCGGGGATCTGGAAATTTATCCGCGATCTTATGGGGCTGTGATTATCGCCGCAGGTGAGGAAATCCGTATTGAGACGGTAGATGGAACAGGCTTAGGCCTGAACGATTTCAGTTCACTGGATTTTATCTTTTAGCCAAGTGACAAAACGCGCGGCCTGTGCATAAGGTGTGCTTAGGGCCGCCTTATCTTCGCCGGGGTAAAACCGTGCGCGGGTGGCCGTTGGCATCGGTTCGGGGGTAAAGCTTAGCACCCGTGGCCCGATGGAAACGGTTTCAGCCGCCCAGCCGTCAAACAGGGCTTTTTGTGCGGCTTTTGTGCTGCCGTAGGCTGCAAAGAACTTGGCACCTGCACATGGATCATCCAGATGAATTGCCACGCCGTCTTTGGCTTTCAGCAAGGGTTCCACCATTGTGATCAAGCGTTGGCTTGCGGTGATGTTCACCGCAATAGACTTGTTCATATCGTTTTGGGAAACATGCGCGGTCGGGGCCAAAGGCGTTGCGTGAATGGCGCTGTGCAGCCACAGGTTTACCCCGCCCCAGCGTTCAAAAATCGACAGGCACAGGCGTTGCAGGCCAGCATCATCGGTAATATCCAAGGGGACTAACGTGGCGCGTCCGCCTGCGGCTTTGATCGCGTCATCTAGTTCTTCCAGCGCACCACTTGTGCGGCCCACGGCAATGATCTCGGCACCTTCAGCGGCCAATGCAACCGCTGCCGCATAGCCAAACCCGCGAGAGGCACCCGTGATCAGGGCAATCTGTCCGTCAAATGCGCCCATGATTTATGCCAGTTCTTTAAGTTTGAAACCGTGTTTGATCTGATCCACCGGACGCACAGGATATTCACCTGTGAAACAGGCGTCGCAATATTCAGGGCAAGATTTACTGCGTCCTTGATCAATACCACAAGCGCGGTACAGGCCATCAATGGTGACAAAACGCAGACTGGAAACGCCCAGATGTTTACACATCTCATCCTCAGACATGGAAGAGGCCAGAAGCTGTTCACGCTCAGGTGTATCCACCCCGTAAAAACACGGCCATGCGGTGGGCGGTGAGGCGATGCGGAAATGCACTTCGGCCGCCCCCGCTTCCAGCACCATTTCCTTGATTTTACGGCTGGTGGTGCCGCGCACCACACTGTCATCAACCAATATGATGCGTTTGCCTTTGACCAAGGCACGGTTGACGTTGAGTTTCAGCAACACACCCATATTGCGGATCTGTTCGGTGGGTTCAATAAACGTGCGCCCCATATAGGAATTACGAATAATTCCCATGGCATAGGGAATGCCGCTTTCTTGCGCGTAACCAATGGCCGCAGGCGTGCCGCTATCGGGTACCGGGCAAACCATATCGGCCTCAACAGGGGCTTCTTTGGCCAGCTCCACACCAATACGACGGCGGGTTTCATAGATCGACTGGCCATCCAGAATACTGTCAGGGCGGGAAAAATAGACCCGTTCAAAAATACACGGGCGCGGTTTTTTGGGTTCAAACGGGAACGAGCTTTCAACGCCCTTTGTGGTAATAACCACCATTTCACCCGGTTCTATTTCACGGATAAACGTGGCACCGATGATGTCTAAAGCGCAGGTTTCAGAACTTAACACCCAGCCGTCACCAAGCTGGCCCAATACCAGCGGGCGCACGCCCAAAGCATCGCGCACACCGATCAGTTTAGAGCGGGTCATTGCCACAATGGAAAACGCGCCTTCAACCCGGCGCGCTGCATCTTTTAATCTTTCGGGGATATTGGGCTGCATCGAGCGGGCCATCAGGTGAATGATACATTCACTGTCAGACGATGACTGGAATATTGAGCCACGACTGATTAGTTCTTTGCGCAACTCTTCGGCATTGGTTAGATTGCCGTTATGGGCTATTGCCGCCCCGCCCATAGCAAACTCGCCAAAGAACGGTTGCACGTCACGAATGGCGGTTTGGCCTTTGTTGCCAGAGGTGGAATAGCGTACATGGCCGATGGAAACTTCGCCCGGCAGGGTGGCCATCAGGGATTGTTTTGTGAAGTTGTCACGCACATAGCCAAAGCGGCGTACATTGTTAAAGCCTGCGTCTTTGTCATATGAAACAATGCCGCCGGCTTCTTGTCCGCGATGTTGTAAGGCGTGCAGGCCAAGGGCTACGAAATTGGCCGCTTCCGGTACCCCTAAAACCCCGTATATTCCACACTCTTCTTTCATTTTATCATCATCGAAAGGATGGGCGAGGAATGGTTTGGTTTGGCTTAGCATAGGTGGTCCGACTCATGCAGTGGCAAGATGAAGCCCTTGTACTGTGGAAGGGGCGGGGTTGTCATCACCTCTTCCACATGTCTGCCCAACTTAATTTGCTGAACTGTCAGCGGCGGTACAACTGCCCGTCAATTCTTCATAACGATCCACAACCCATTGGGGTGCTTCCGTCGGGATCATGGTTTGCAGCTGTTGCTGGCTACCGGATAGAAGTTCTTTGGTTTTTGAATTTTCAACGATGTCTTCGTTAGCACCGATGTAATCATAGATCACCAGCCCCACCAGAACCAGAACCACGCCGCGCACCACGCCAAAGACAAAGCCAAACCCCTGATCCAAGCCGCCAATAGCGGATTTTTGTACCAGCCCGGAAAAGATCGGGGTGAATATGGATGTCACGATCAAAGCGATGGCAAAGACACCTGCGAATGCTGTGATAATGCCCAACTGGCATGATGTGCCGATAAAATCGCCAAGGTAGGGAATTTCGCGTACCACCGGTAATGCCTGCGGGGCAAATATAAACGCGGCCATAGCGGCAATGACCCAGCCTGCGATTGAAAGTATTTCACGCACAAGTCCGCGCGAATATGCCAATATCGCCGACACAAATATTATAAAGCCAACACCTGCGTCTACCAGTGTAAATCCGTCCATCATCTTCCCCTTAGGCGTCTATTTCGCCAAAGCAGGCGGCGATAAAGCCCCCTACGTCGTCTACTGTTTGCACTTTCATGCCAGAATTGCCAGCCAGTTTACCGCCGGAAGGCGCGTATGCGGCATTAAAACCCAGCTTTTTGGCTTCTTTAAGGCGATTATCGGCCTGCGCGATGGGGCGCAAGGCCCCCGACAGGCTAATTTCGCCAAATACCACGGTATTCTTTTCTATTGCGTGATCTTGTCTGGCTGAGATTAGGGCCGCAGCCACAGCTAAATCGGCGGCAGGTTCGGATATGCGCATGCCACCTGCTATATTCAAGTATACATCCATATTGCCGAAACCGATGCCGCACCGCGACTCTAATACCGCCAAGATCATTGACAAACGGCTGCTGTCCCAGCCCACAACATTGCGTCTGGGGCTGGCCAGAGATGACGGGGCAACCAAAGCCTGAATTTCAATCAAGACAGGCCGCGTGCCTTCCATACCGGCAAAAACCACAGAGCCGGAGGCTTGTTTTTCACGATCTGACAGGAACAAAGCCGACGGGTTAGTGACCTGTTGCAGGCCGGCCCCCGTCATTTCAAACACGCCGATCTCATCCGCCGGGCCAAAGCGGTTTTTCACCGCGCGTAAAATCCGGAACTGATGGCCGCGTTCGCCTTCAAAATAAAGCACGGTGTCAACCATATGTTCCACCACGCGCGGGCCTGCGATCTGGCCGTCTTTGGTGACATGGCCCACCAGAATAATCGCCACGCCCCGCCGTTTGGCGAAGGTCACTAATTCATGCGCTGTTGCACGTACCTGACTAACCGAGCCGGGCGCGCTGCTGACATTATCGGCCCACATGGTTTGCACCGAGTCTATAATAGCCACGTCAGGGCGTTCGGCTTCCAAGGTGGTGATAATATCGCGCAGGTTGGTTTCTGCGGCTAATTTTACGGGCGCATCGGTCAGCCCCAAACGCTGGGCGCGCATACGGATTTGGGAAGGGGCTTCTTCGCCTGATACATAAATCGCCTTTTTGCCGGCACGGGCAAAATTAGCCACGACTTGTAACATCAGGGTAGATTTGCCGATACCGGGGTCGCCGCCCACAAGAATGGCACTGGCAGGCACCATGCCGCCGCCCAGCACGCGGTCAAATTCGTCAATGCCGCAGGTCATGCGGGGCAGGGGTTTATCTATTTCAGATAAATCACCCAAAGCCACCTTGCGGCCTTTGCTTGATCCTAGGGTTTTGCCTGATGGCCCTGCGGCCAAGGGGGCTTCTTCGGCGATGGCATTCCATTCGCCACAAGCATCGCACCGGCCTGCCCATTTTTTATGGGCGGCACCGCATTTCATGCAGGTAAAAGATGTGCTTTGTTTGGCCATTTGGCATGAGTTTAACGGGGTCGGGGCAAATCGGCAAGGTTTAAGCTTTTGGTTTAGACATCAAAGTGATGGCATAGGATAAAAGCACGCAAAATGTGAACAGATATAGCCCCCATGCAGTTTCCAGACGCCCCACGCCGACACCTTTGGTCACCACAATATAGATTGCCACCAGAAACACATCGGCCATTGCCAGTTTACCCAGAATGGACAGCAAGGGCCGGGCTTTTTTGTTTAGTTTCCCAAACTGGATTAACGCGGTTCCTATGACCTTTAGCATGGGCGCGATCAGTGCAAAGAAACTGACGATCAGGGCCAGAAAAATATCCTTGCCCCACAAATCCCCGATGCCCGTTATGATGGATATTTCATCAAGTGAGAAAAACGGCAATAAGCCTGCGCGCATCAAGGGGGCAAACCACGCGATGGGGAACAGGATCAGCAGGGACAGGTTTAGAAAGCGGAGCATCCCATCAATTCTCTGATTGCATCGTTGCAACTTTTATCTCATGTTTTCGCACTGCCTGCTCTTCCCAGTGTTTCACATTCAGCACCCGCCCGTCGGCGCGTACCGCGCGGATGGCTTCCAGTGAGATATCCGCATAGACCCATGCAGGTACATTCAACACACCTTCTGCCAGCACGCCTGTATCGGGAAAACCCATATCGGGTGGGCCGTAAATGGCCGCCGCCCCGATATTTGCGTCAACCGCAGGGTTCCACGGTGCGGCACCTGTTGTGGGCGAATGCACCACAACGCATTGGCTTTCTAGTGCGCGCGCCATCGCCCCGATGCGTACCCGCCAATAGCCGGCCAGTGAGCTGGTGCAAGAAGGCGCCAGCAAGATTTCAACGCCTGCTTCCACAAGGGCGCGGGCGAGGCCGGGGAACTCGCTGTCATAACAGATGATCACCCCGATTTTGCCCAAGGCGGTATCAAACACGGTCAAAGGGTCGCCTGTTCGCACATCCATCGGGTCGCGTTCAAAGCGTGTCATGATCTGTTTGTCCTGATAGGCCGATGTACCATTGGGCGCAAAGAACATCGCGCGGTTTGAGGGGCGTGTGTTGCCGTCATAACAAGGTGCGCTGGCCCCAAGGATATGCACGTTATGGGCGGTGGCCAACTGCGCATAAAGCGCATTTGCTTGCGGCAACAATGCATCCACCGCCTGCATGGATTGCTCTATGTTGCCTGCCACGTTTGAGCCTGCCAAAGAGGCCAGCTCCATTGATCCGTATTCAGGGAAAACCAGCAGATCGGCGCCGTTATAGGCGGCTTCCGTGACCCAGCGGGTGATTTTGGCGGCGTAAGAGGCCCAGTTGTCATGCCAGTCGATCGGGTAGGTGGCGGTGGCTATTTTCATGGGCGGTGCTCTTTTCCGTGTTCATTATGCGTAGGGTGTGCGCTTTGCACGCACCGCTTGTTATGGCCAAAGGCGTGGTGCGTGAAATCACGCACCTTTCGGGGTTGGCTTATGCTTAATTGGTTTTAACGGTTTTGCAAAAGGATAATAGATACAGACGTGCCCTATCGCCCATCTTAGCCCTCGTCGATAGACGCGGGCCGCGCCTGACCTTCCCCCCGGGAAGGCGCTTTGCGCCCACCCAAGGTCAGGCGCGACCCTGAATGTTGGGTGAGGTGTTTATAGGAATGAGGAGGTGCTAGGAGGGAGATATATAAGGTCTAAATTACTCTTCTTTGCGCAAGTCTTCGATCTGTTTTGGATCTTCAGTTTTTCCTAATAACTTTGGCCTTTTTATTTTCACGAATGAATTTGAAATTTTTTCTACAAGGTCTGCCATTGGCATAGCTCGTTGCCCAAATTCCCCAATTGCAGAACCTAAATCTTTAAGCATCCCCAACCTACGGTAATAATCCCCAATCTCTTTATCGAGTTCACTTTGAAACTCATTGACACTGTTCAATAGCCGTTGTTTCTTCTCATCTTCAAGCCATTTTGCTTTATTAATACTGTCGCGGAGCGACGTGGTCAAATTCTGAATTTCTTCTTTTTCCACATCGTTAAGAGTAATGCAGTTTAAAGTATCTGAGAATTTTCTATCAAATATTTGGCCAGCTAACCACGCAGAAGAGCTATCAGTTAGGTCGGTAAAGAAAATTGCAATCCCATTATTATTGGCTGTTCGTTCAGCATCAAAGTCAAGATTGAATTTATCAATGAATTTCCAAGCTATATGAAAATACATTTGGTAATCGCTGCGTCTACTAGACGTCCATGAATTGCCCATTTTCTGTACATTGTCTGCGTGCATTTCACTGAAATCACTGCAAATTTGACTCAACGCATCATAATGATCACTTGATAAAGATTCTATATATTTCCCATAGTCCATTATAATATCCCAATAATTATTTTATTCTCACCTCACCGCCTCAATCGGCCCCTCGGCCCTAGCATTGATAAACTGATCCAGATACGGATCACCACTGTCGTCAATATCGCCCACAGGCCCCGACCATTGCACCAGACCTTCGTGGATCATCGCGACCTCGTCGGCGACCTCTCGCACGGTACTCATATCGTGGGTGATGGTCATTGCGGTGGCCCCCATTTCAACCACGATCTCTCGGATCAGTTTGTTGATCACGCCTGCCATGATCGGGTCTAGCCCCGCTGTGGGTTCGTCAAAGAAAATGATCTGCGGGTCGGCGGCGATGGCACGTGCCAGCCCCACGCGTTTTTGCATACCGCCTGACAGTTCTGCGGGAAACAGATCGGCGACCTCGGCCTTTAGCCCGACACGGCGCAGTTTTTCCACCGCCAGTGCGTGGGCATCGGTATTGCTTAAACGCCGTTTGCCTTGCAACAGGCGAAACGAGATGTTTTGCCAGACCGGCAGGCTGTCAAACAACGCACCGCCTTGAAACAACATGCCGAACTGATCCAGAAAAACCTTGCGATCACCAGTGTTGGGATCAACCCCGTTTACTGAAATCGTGCCGCTGTCAGGTGTGATCAGCCCTAGAATACACTTCAAAAGCACGGATTTTCCAGTACCCGAGCCGCCAATGATCACCATCGAGCGGCCCTTTTCGATGTGCATATTAATGCCGGTCAAAACTTTGTTGGCACCAAAGGCCTTATGCAGGTTCTTAATCTTGATCATGGTTAAAAGAACATCTCTGTTAGAATGTAGTTAGAGGCGAAAATCAGTACCGATGCGGTAACAACGGCAGATTTGGTCGCGTTCCCCACGCCTTGCGCCCCGCGCCCTGAATGGTAACCGCTGTAGCAGCCGATCAGGGCGATGATGAAGCCGAACACGGCGGCCTTGACCAGACCTGAATAGATGTCATCGAATTGCAAAAAATCCCAAGTGTTGCGCAGGTAGGTAGAGCTGTTGAAATCCAACCGCCCGACGCCCACCATATAGCCGCCCATAATACCGATGGTGTCGCCGATAAAGACCAGAATAGGCATGGTCAGTGTGGCGGCCAGAATGCGCGGGGCGACAAGGTATTTCATCGGGTTGGTGGACAATGTGGTCAACGCGTCGATCTGTTCGGTCACCCGCATGGTGCCAAGTTCAGCGGCAATAGAGGTTGAAACCCTGCCTGCCACCATCAAGCCCCCTAAAACCGGCCCCAATTCGCGCACCATGGCGATGGCCACGATAGAGGGCACTACGGCCTCGGCACTGAAGCGTGAGCCGCCGGAATAAATCTGCAAGGCCAAAGCACCACCGGTGAAAAGCGCGGTCAGGCCAACCACGGGTAGCGAATAGAAACCGATGGTCATCAGTTGGCGGGCGAACGCGTTCCAGTAGAACGGCGGGCGAAACAGGTGGCTGACCGCAAGGGCGGTGAACATCACCAACCGCCCGACGCTTTCAAACATCGAAAGTGTGGATCGTCCGATCCGTGCTAAAAATCCGTCAATTACCTGTATCATCTTATCCGCCTATATAGTCCCGTTTATACCGCGCGCCAAGGCTTGTCAGGATTTCATACCCGATGGTGCCTGCTGCATGTGCCACATGATCAACAGTTTGGTCTGCGTTTATAATATCCATATGATCGGGCACCCGTTCCAAGTCTGTCACATCGACGGTGATTAAATCCATCGAAACCCTTCCCACAATCGGGCAGGGCGTGTCGCCGGCCCAAACGCTTAAATCGCTGCGGCCCATCGCCCGAATTAACCCATCCGCATAGCCTGCCGCAAGGGTGGCGATTTTTGACGGGCGTTTGGCGGTCCAAAGGGCGGCATAACCCACGGTTTGACCTGCCTTGATGCTGCGGGTCTGGATCACGGGAATGGAAACCGTTGCCACAGGTTTGGCTTGGCTGAAAGGTGCGCCGCCATATAGCCCGATACCGGGGCGCACCATATCAAAGTGATAATCAGCACCCAGCAATATGCCGCCCGTGGCCGATAGGGAACGGCGCACGGAAAGCCCGCGTGTCATCTCGGCAAAATGCTGCAACTGTTGTGCATTTTGGGCATGATCAGGTTCGTCGGCGCAAGCCAGATGGCTGATGATCAAATCGGCCTTGGCGATTTTATCGCGCACCATGATATATTCGGACAGCTCCATGCCCAAACGGCTCATACCTGTATCAATCTGCACGCCATACGCCATGTTGGGGGCCTGCATGCGAAACTTCACCAGTTGCTTGGCAGAGTTCAGAAGCGGGATCAGATTATAGTCTTGCATCAAGGGCAGATCGCCCTGCATCAACCCCGAAAACACATAAATCGCGGGGGCATTTCCCACCGCCTTGCGCACAGCGACACCTTCTTGGGCCAAGGCCACAAAGAAGCTGCGTGCGCCTGCTTTGAACAAAGCCATTGCAACCGGCCCTGCACCC
>JAESRV010000143.1 GCA_016764475.1 Amylibacter sp. | reverse complement strand
TTGAATTTCTGCTTGGTGCGTCTGGGCATCTTGAAGTTCATCAGCTCTAGGTGTTCGTTCATATCGTTATCTCTCTTTCATTTGAGCATACTTAGAATTGAAGCAGACTGAGGTCTGCAACTTGTGCGGGTTATGTAGATTGAAGCTTTCACATTTGGACGATTTCGTCATTCAGCGTGATAGTTGTTCCAGTCAATGTTTTTAGTATGTTGCTTTGTAATGTAGCTGTTCCATCGTTGCACATCGTAAGCTTCTTGAATGTCGATGTGTTTGTCAGCGTACTTTGTTTCAGACCAACAACGACCTATCATCTGCTTGAAGAAGAATGGTCGATCTGGAAGCGGATTGCGCAACGTCAGATGATAGTGGAGACGTCCAGAATATGATTTTTCAAGAACTGGGATCACTTCTACGCGTTTGTTGTGTCGGCGCACTGCTGCACTTCCAAAGCACTTGCGATTTAGGCGATTGAGAAAGTGGCGCAGATTTTTTTCGGCGGCCTGTCTGTCTAGCGTCTCGGTGTGCGCGTGCTGCTTCATCGTCAGGGTTACAGCAAATGTCTCGTGTTCTGGGAAATTCGGAATGAACGCTCGCGCAGCTTTTCTCAGTTTGCTCTGCATTGAAATGTCTTTCTGTGTAAATATGCCGTCTTTCTATTTATACAAAGAGGCTCGAATAATTGGCCGCAAACGCAAATTATTTTCATTTTTTTGAATTTATTTTTGAGCTGAAAATATTGAAATGTATAAATATTCGTATGCAGTGACATAAAGTATCACCGCGATAGCATCAAAAAAATATGAGAGGGCAAAAATGGAACAAGAGTACATGGATCTTACGCAATTGGCGGCCGAGAAGTGGAAGCTGGCGGAGCACGTCGAATGGCTCAAACTGCGTCAAGCAGAGTTGGACAAGCAGATTTCAGATAAATCATTTTACTGGGAAGTTGGCGAGGACGGCTTGGTCGATATTGGTCTGGGGGTATGTTGAATGAAGTCAAAAACCAAGAGTATTAGGTTCAACTGTGAAACGGGGCTGCTGGGCGAGCTGGATGAATATCGCAGTCGCTACGTTAGTCGCACTCAGATGCTGGAGCAGGCGATCAGAAATTACATCGTGCTGCTCAAGCAGAAGGGCTTCAAGAAAGGCGGGTGGCAATGAAGTCGTTTTGTCAGTTTTGCGAGGAACAGGAGCAGGAGCAGCTGGACGAAGGATTAATTCGTTCTGGGGCTATTTTAGCTTATGCGTCGAAAGCACGGGCCGAAGGTCAGCAATCAGAGAAGGCATTTAGGCGCGGCATTGCTGAACTCAGCACACGTAAGCCGGCCGATAGTGTGGAGACACGTCTGGAGCGCATGGAATACGCTCTGAAGGCTCTGTTGAACGGTTTGACACATCAGCGCAAACAGATCAGCAATGCGGGCGCTGTGGACGTTGCAGGGCATTTGCTCACGTCGAAAGCTCTGATGAAAATGGCACGGGCAGATCGAAAGCGTTGAATCTGGTTAGTTATATTTTCTATATTTTATAACGAGTTCACATAACTAATTGAGAATAAATAGAATTTTAAGAGTATTGGTTGAAGTGAGATATCGAACTCGTTATATTAACATATATAAGAATATTTTATAACTAGAGGATATGAAATGGCACTCGGTAAACAAGCAAAGGTTCTTTCTGCAAAACAGGTAATGGCGATGTTGCGACATATCGCGGAGGGACGAAATGCAGCACGCAACACTGTCATTTTTCTACTGAGTGTGAAGGCTGGTCTGCGGGCTAAAGAAATAGCGTCACTGACCTGGAACTCGGTTCTCAATTCAGAAGGTCAGGTCGGCGATGAGCTGGTTGTCACAAATGCACAAAGCAAAGGGCATAAGGGAGGGCGTGAAATTTTCATAAACAAGGAACTTCGTCAGGCGTTAGTGCGTTTTCTTGATGGACATATCGAGTGCTGGGGAACGGTTGATGCAAACGAGTCGCTTGTTCAATCTGAGCGCGGATTACAAAAGGGAATGTCGGCACAGGTGATCGTGAATACGTTTTCGCGGTGGTATTCCGATATGGGTTTTGTTGGTGCAAGTTCGCATTCTGGTCGACGGACATTCATCACGAACGGAGCAAGGAAAATCGTGGAATGTGGTGGGTCTTTGCGGGATGTACAACAGCTTGCGGGGCATTCATCACTACAGACAACGCAGTGCTATATTGAGGGGTCGACTGAGGCTAAACGTAGGCTTATGGATATTATTTGAAATTGCTTATATAGTGTCATTAATACAGGCGAGGTAGCTCTTCTTGTCTACGCAAATAAGCCCACAGCTTCACAAGCACATTTACAGTTGGCACTACTAAACTAGTGGCTTGCCAGAACAGACGGCCTTCGTTATATGATATTTCAATAGATTAAAAATTATTGACATATTATTGACAAAATATATTATGTCTTATATTTTGTTATAAAACAGTATGTTGCGGAAATACTAGTTCGCAAAACGTTAAGACGTTTAAGACGTTTATTACGAATATTAAGAAGCGGTCTTTCGGGGCCGCTTTTTTTTTGCTTATGATGTAGGTGAAGGAGATATGATATGACAGATTTACAGATTATTCCGCTGGAAAAGGGCCATTATGATGAATGGCTGGTCTTGTATCAGGGCTATGCGGATCATTATCAGGTTGAACTGACCGAAACCGGCGTGGCCCAAACCTGGGCTTGGTTGCATTCGGATAAATCACCTGTCACCGGAATTGTTGTCGTGCTGGATGGCAAGCTTGTGGGGCTTGCCCATTACCGCGCCATGCCCAGCCCGTTGCGCGGGGCCGAGGTGGGATTTTTGGATGATATGTATATCAGCCATGCCGCACGCGGGGCTAGAGTGGGTGAAAAACTGCTGAACCATCTGGCGGAAATTTGCACCCAAAATGGTTGGCCGATAATGCGCTGGATTACGCGGGATAATAATTACCGTGCCCGTTCGCTTTATGACCGCGTTGCGACAAAAGCGGACTGGAACACATATGAAATGATGCCACGTTAGGTGTAATGAAGGGAAGATTTTTCCAATGCCTGTAGGTGTATTTGACAGTGGATTAGGCGGCTTGACGGTTTATCGCGCCATCCGGAAACAGATGCCAGATCAACCGCTTAGCTATCTGGGTGATAATGCACATGCGCCTTATGGGGTGCGGGGTGCGGATGATATTTACCGGCTGACCTGTGCAGGCGTGGAACGCCTTTGGGATGAGGGCTGTGATTTGGTCATTCTGGCCTGCAACACGGCCTCGGCTGTGGCTTGCAAACGGATGCAAGAAGGTTGGATACCTGCGGATAAGCGGGTTCTGGGGGTGTTTGTGCCGTTGATTGAGGCGGTGACCGAACGTGATTGGGGCGATACCTCACCGCCGCGCGAAGTGGATGTGAAACAAATCGCCCTGTTTGCCACCCCTGCAACCGTGGCCAGCCGTGCGTTTCAACGCGAACTGGCGTTTCGGGCCATTGGCGTGGATGTGGAAGCGCAACCCTGTGCGGGGCTAGTGGATGCGCTGGAAGACAATGATCTGGAACTGGCCGAGGCGATGGTGCGCAGCCATGTGATGGCTTTGTTACGCCGTATGCCAAATCCGCAGTTCGCCGTGCTGGGCTGTACGCATTATCCGATTTTGGAGCATATTTTTAAGGCGGCTTTAGGGGATGGCGTGAAAGTGTTCAGTCAGGCCAATCTGGTGGCGGCCTCATTACAGGATTACCT
The DNA here is from genome assembly GCA_016764475.1 of Amylibacter sp. Lineage (GTDB taxonomy): Bacteria > Pseudomonadota > Alphaproteobacteria > Rhodobacterales > Rhodobacteraceae > Amylibacter. Next base: position 5,972 of record JAESRV010000143.1, on the reverse strand, counting down.
GAAACGCCATCCTGATATGGTTGGTGCTGATAGATCTGGCCGATTATTGACCACGGGTGATCCGCAATCTGTTAGCGATGCCGCCACGCGCTTTCTGTCGCAGCCGCTGCATTTTGAAGCAGCCTGATTGTAAACCGCGCAATAATCGCTTAGATCCAAACTGAGACAAAGGAATACGCATATGCCTGCGCCAAAAAACATCGCCATTTTAGGGGCCTCTGGTTATACGGGGGCCGAATTGGTGCGCCTGATCGCAACCCACCCGATGATGCGCATTGTGGCGATGACGGCGGAACGCAAGGCGGGGCTGGAAATGGCGGAAGTGTTTCCGCATTTACGGCATTTAGACTTGCCCAAATTGGTTAAAATAGACGCGGTGGATTTCGCGGATGTTGATCTGTGCTTTTGTGCATTGCCGCATGCAACCAGCCAAAAAGTGATTAAAGCCCTGCCTAAAACCTTGAAGGTTGTTGATCTGTCCGCCGATTTCAGGCTGCGTGATCCGGAAGAATACGCCAAATGGTACGGCGGTAAACATGACGCGCTGGATTGCCAAGCCGAGGCGGTTTACGGGCTGACCGAATTTTACCGCGATCAGATTAAAACAGCCCGTTTGGTAGCAGGAACTGGTTGTAATGCGGCCACGGGCCAATATGCACTGACGCCGCTGATCAAAGCCGGTGTTATTGATCTGGACGAGATTATTATTGACCTGAAAACCGGTGTTAGTGGTGCCGGGCGTGCGCTGAAAGAGGGGCTATTGCACGCCGAACTTTCCGAAGGGGCGCACCCTTATGCCATTGGCGGTACACACCGTCATCTGGCAGAGTTTGATCAGGAATTCAGTGCCATTGCAGGGCGGCCCATAAAGGTGCAATTCACCCCGACACTGATCCCTGCCAATCGCGGGATTATCGCCAATGTCTATGTAAAGGGCGTGGCCCAAGTGATTTATGATACGCTTGCGGCGGCCTATGCGGATGAGCCGTTCATCGTGATGCTGCCTTTCGGGCAAGCCCCAAGTACGCGCCACATTCGCGGCTCGAACTTCTGCCACATCGGTGTGGCCGCAGACAGAATAGAAGGGCGTGCGGTTGTAATCGCCGCCCTTGATAACTTAACCAAAGGTTCATCTGGGCAGGCATTGCAAAATGCCAACCTGATGCTGGGCCTGGATGAAAGGATGGGGTTGGAAATGGCCCCTGTGTTTCCATAATGGCTATTGGACTAAAGAAAAAACGCCGTATCCAATTGATTGTCATCGGTTTTGTGCTGATGGCGGTGGCAACCACCCTGATAGGGTATGCAGGTAAAGATGGGATCGAGTTTTTCCGCAGCCCCAGCCAAGTGGTCGAAAAAACACCGCCCGCCACCGAAACCTTTCGTATTGGCGGTCTGGTCAAAGAGGGTAGCTTGGTTAGAGAAGGCACAACTGCACGTTTTGTGGTCACCGATACAAATGCCGATGTTCCAGTGGTTTTCACCGGTATTCTGCCTGACCTGTTCAGCGAAGGCACTGGCATGATAGGTACAGGAAAATTGATTGACGGTACCTTTGAAGCCCGTGAAATTCTGGCAAAGCATGATGAGAATTACATGCCAAAAGAAGTGGCAGACGCTTTAAAAGAACAAGGTGTTTACCAACCGTCCGCTGAATAAAGCAATTATCAGGATGTTTGCCTAAGGCTTACGCTCGTAACTATCGGAGTGTCTTATGCAAAATATTGATGAAATAGCCAATGAAATTGTGCGCCGTGAAGGTGGTTATGTAAACGATCCGGATGATCCGGGCGGGGCCACTAATTTTGGCGTGACCATCCACACCATGCGCCGATTGGGGCTGGATTTGACGGGGGATGGTAAGATAACAGCGGCGGATGTTAAAGCCCTTACCATTAAGCAAGCCACTGATATATTTAAGAAACACTACTTTTACCGCCCGAAAATAGACCAACTTCCACAAGCTTTGCAGGCCAGTGTTTTTGATATGCAGGTCAATGCGGGTGGCAATGCGATCAAGGTTTTGCAACGACTTTTGCGCAGGTTCGGTGAAGATGTAATTATGGATGGCGTGTTGGGGCCACAATCGCTGCGCGCCGCCCATAATACCTGGGCTAAAGCACGGGGGCATTTAGTGGATGCTTACGGGATTGAACGGCGCAACTATTATTACCGTTTGGCTGATCGCCGCCCCGCATCACGCAAATACGCCCGCAGGCGTGATGGTGGCAAGGGGGGATGGATTATAAGGGCTGAAGAATTTATTTCGGAAAAATTTCATTTAACGGTGGCAGAGCACCTTGAAAGGACAGCAAAATGGGCTTGATAGGTAGTATTTTGGGGCTGGGCAGGTCAGCGGATAAAATCGGCGGGGCGGTGGAACGTGTGGCTGAGGTGTTTGTGCCGAACCGTACTAAATCTGATGGGAATTACTATCGTCGTGGGCGTGCTTCTTTAGATCAGTTGGCGGCAGAGTTTAAGCTTGCCCCGACCAATGCATTTGACGGTTTTGTCAGTGGATTAAACCGGTTGCCGCGCCCAACGCTGGCCTTGGGAACAGTGGGATTGTTTGCTTATGCTATGGCCGATCCTGTCGGGTTTAGCATTAGAATGCAGGGCCTTGATACTGTGCCCGATCAACTGTGGTGGCTGTTAGGGGCAATCGTGACGTTCTATTTCGGGGCGCGTGAGTTGCATTATAAAAGAAATGGGAAAAATATTCGCCTGATTGATGTCAAGCCAAGCGGGTTTGTGCCTATGTTGCAAAGTTCGGAAAATGCCGCTGTGGATGCATGGCGTCAAACTAATTCTTAAATAAACAAATAATAACAATCAGTTATGGGTAACTAAACCAGTAAACTAGTTTACTGGTTTAGCAATGTAATGCATAGCAAACTCTTAAGTGTAGATTACCTTGAAAGACAGCCGCGGCAGTCTGTCCAATATCGTAAATATGATTTGTAGCGAGCGTTCAGCCGTCTATACTGGCACAATGACAGCTGAACTTGGACATTTCGCAACATTGCTTGCCTTTTTTGTAGCCATCCTTCAGGCCGTAGTGCCGATGGTGGGGGCTACACGTAATCAAGCCTCTTGGATGGCGGTCGGTGTGCCTATGGCTATCGCCCAATTTCTGTTGGTAGGGTTTGCTTTTGCCATGCTGACGATTGCTTTTGTCACGTCCGATTTTTCCGTGCGTTTGGTTGCTGCCAACTCGCATTCGCTAAAGCCTATGCTTTATAAAGTATCTGGCGTTTGGGGTAATCACGAAGGCTCTATGCTTTTGTGGATATTTATCCTGACCACCTATGGCGCACTGGTTGCATGGTTCGGGCAAAACCTGCCTGATCGCCTGAAAGCACGGGTTTTATCTGTGCAGGCAATGATTGCAGTCGCATTTCTTGCTTTTATGATCTTCACTTCCAACCCGTTTGAACGGCTGGAATTTCCGCCCATTGACGGCAATGATCTGAACCCGTTGTTGCAAGACCCGGGGCTCGCGTTTCACCCGCCGTTTCTTTATATGGGCTATGTCGGCCTTTCGATGAGCTTCAGCTTTGCCATTGCCGCCTTGATTGAGGGCCGCGTTGATGCCGCTTGGGCCAGATGGGTGCGGCCCTGGACGTTGCTGGCTTGGGTCAATTTGACCATCGGTATCGCTTTGGGGTCTTGGTGGGCTTATTACGAGCTGGGCTGGGGCGGCTGGTGGTTTTGGGATCCTGTGGAAAATGCCAGTTTCATGCCCTGGCTGATTGCGGGGGCTCTGTTGCATTCGTCCATTGTTGTGGAAAAGCGCGACACGCTGAAAAGCTGGACAATTCTGCTGGCAATCCTTGCGTTTTCATTCTCTTTAATAGGCACATTTATTGTACGATCAGGTGTGATTACATCGGTTCATGCATTCGCCAATGATCCTGAGCGCGGTGTTTTCATCTTAATTATTCTAAGTGTCGCTATCGGTGGTGCGCTAACGCTTTATGCACTACGTGCGCGTGAGTTGCGTACAACCTCTGCCTTTAGTGTGATCAGCCGAGAGTCTGGTCTGGTACTGAATAACCTGCTGTTGGTTGTGGCCGCTGCAGTTGTGTTTAGCGGTACCATCTGGCCGTTGGTGGCCGAGATTACCACGGGGCGCAAGTTGTCTATCGGGGCACCGTTTTTTGAATTGGCTTTCACGCCGTTCATGGTGGCCATCGCGATGGCCCTGCCTATTGGTGCTATTTTGCCTTGGAAACGGGCTGATTTAAGCCGCTCCATGCAGCCGCTTTGGGGTGTTCTAGCCCTGTCTATTGCCTTGGGTGCCTTGGTTTGGACGATGCAAACTGGCGGGCGGATGTTGGCACCTATCGGTATTACATTGGCGGCTTGGCTTGTTTTGGGGGCCATGGTTGAATTGGGGACGCGCGCCAAGTTGGGCAAGGCCAGCTTATCAGAAACCCTGCGCCGTTTGCGTAATCTGCCGCGATCTGACTGGGGTAAATCGGTTGCCCACGCGGGGTTTGGGCTGACGATATTCGGGATCGCCAGTATCACTGCTTGGGAAGTGGAAGACATCCGCGTGGCCCACGTCGGAGATAGGTTTACGGTTGGCGCATATGAGTTTCAGTTCAACGGGGTGACACAAGCCAACGGTAAAAATTATACAACTGACATTGGCAATTTCACGGCCTTTAAAGACGGTGTTCTTGTCGCTGAATTACGCCCTGAAAAACGCTTTTATCCGGTGCAGGGCATGCCCACAACCGAAGCTGCGATTGATCAAAGCCTGACCCGCGACCTGTACCTTGCTTTGGGTGATGAACAGAATGGCGGCTGGGCCGTGCGCACCTATATCAAGCCTTTTGCGAACTGGCTGTGGATCGGCGCACTTGTAATGGCATTGGGCGGGGTTCTTAGCCTTACGGATCGCCGTTACCGTGTTGCGGCAACCGCACGCAAAACACCTGATGCCGTGCCGGCAGAGTAGGTTGATGATGCGTATTTTACTAATACTTATATTTCTGGCTACGCCCACATGGGCGGTGGAGCCGGATGAAATTTTACCAGATCCTGTGATGGAGGCCCGTGCGCGGGTGATTTCCAAAGGATTACGGTGTCTTGTGTGCCGCAATGAGAATATTGACAGCTCAAGTGCGGGTATTGCAAAAGACCTGCGGATTTTGGTGCGCGAACGGCTGGTGGATGGCGACAGCAATGATCAGGTGATGTCATATATTGTGGATCGTTACGGGGAATATGTGCTGTTAAAACCGAAGTTCACTGTGAAAAACCTGGTCCCGTGGCTGTCTGGCCCTGTGCTGTTTTTTCTAGGCCTGTTTTTGTCGATCAAATTCATTTCAAGACCGCGCCGTGATATTGTAGCGGCTTTGGATGAAGATGAAGAAAAGCGTCTTGACGATATTTTAGCTGAGTAAATAAAAAGGCCACTAGGGCCTTTAATTTAATCTATTCAGGCAGCTTATGAGCCGCCATTGAATTTCAGATACTTTTCTGTTTCCAGTCGATCTTCAACTTCCACATATTCACGATCCACAGCACCCACGTATAATTGACGTGGACGACCGATTTTCAGCTTCGGATCAGTGATCATTTCTTTCCACTGTGAAATCCAGCCAACAGTCCGTGACAGCGCAAAAATCGGTGTGAACATGGATGTCGGAAAGCCCATTGCAGACAGGATGATACCGGAATAAAAATCAACATTCGGATATAGTTTCTTCTCGATGAAATATTCATCTTCAAGGGCGATGCGTTCCAGTTCTTTGGCCACTTTCAGGGTCTCGTTGTCACCAACACCCAACAGTTCCAGCACCTCATCAGCACTTTCTTTCAACACTTTGGCACGCGGATCAAAGTTTTTGTAAACCCTGTGACCAAAGCCCATCAAACGGAACGGATCGCTTTTATCTTTGGCACGAGCGACAAATTCCGGAATACGGTCAACGGTGCCAATTTCATGCAGCATTTGCAAC
>JAESRV010000077.1 GCA_016764475.1 Amylibacter sp. | reverse complement strand
GCCGCGCAATAATGATGATGTGAACGAAGAATGGATTTCCGACAAAACCCGTTTTGTCTGGGATGGCCTGAAACGCCAACGTCTGGATAAGCCCTATGTGCGTGAGAACGGCAAATTGCGCGAGGCCAGTTGGGACGAGGCGCTGGGTGTTGTTGCGACACGCCTGAAGGGCGACCCGGAACGCATTGCCGCGCTGGCGGGCGATTTGTGCGATATGGAAAGCATGAAGGCGCTGAAAGACCTGATGGGGTCGCTGGGGGTGACCTCGCTGGATTGCCGTGTCGATGGCGCAGCCATTGGCGGGCAAGGGCGCGAAGGCTATATTTTCAATTCTCGTATTGCCGGGATTGATGAAGCCGATGCCATTTTGATGATCGGCACCAATCCGCGTATGGAAGCGCCCATTATCAACGCGCGCATTCGTGGCGCTTGGCTGAATAATGATGCTGAAATTGCCGTGATCGGCGAAGCAGCTGATTTGACCTACCCCTATGAACATCTGGGCACCGGCCCGGCGGACATTGCCGCCTTTGCGACAAAACGCGGTGGCTTTACAAGCCTCTTCAAGAAAGCCAAACGGCCCATGATCATTGTCGGCATGGGCGCTCTGGCGCGGCCCGACGGGGCGCAGGTTTTGCGCACCGCCGGGGAATTGGCGGCCAAGATGAATGTGGTGCGCGAAGACTGGAACGGCTTTAACGTGCTGCACACGGCGGCGGCGCGGGTTGGCGGTCTGGATATTGGCTTTATTCCGTCTAATGGCGGGCATGATCTGGCTGGTATTCAAAAAGCAGCCAGCGCTGGTGAGATGGACACGGTCTATCTTCTGGGTGCAGACGAAATTGATATGAGCGCGCTTAAGCAAGCCTTTGTGATCTATCAGGGCAGCCACGGCGATGCCGGGGCGCACCGCGCCGATGTCATTTTGCCGGGTGCGGCGTATACCGAAAAAGATGCGCTCTACACCAATACCGAAGGGCGTATGCAGGATGGTTTTCGGGCCGTTTTCCCCAAAGGTGAAGCCCGCGAAGACTGGGCCATTATCCGTGCCCTTTCCGATGTTATAGAGCGCACCTTGCCTTATGATGATCTGGAGGCCTTACGTGCCGCCATTCGTCGCCCTGATGCAATGGTCTTTGATCCGGCAAAATTGGGCAAAGCGGGCAAGGTCACAGCCAAGCCCTTTGCCTCGCCCATAACCGATTATTATTTGACCAACCCGATCACCCGGGCCAGTGCCACCATGGCGGCCTGTGCGGCAAACGCACTTGGCGTAGCTGAGGCGGCGGAGTAGAGCGATGAATGAATTTTTCTCCATGCTGTTTGACACCTCCACGGCGCTGGGCTGGACGGTAATCACCTTGCTCAAAGTGCTGGGCTTTGTGGTAGTTCTGCTGATTTCATTAGCGTTTATCCTGTTGGCCGATCGTAAAATCTGGGCGGCGGTGCAAATGCGCAAAGGCCCCAATGTGGTGGGCGCATTCGGGTTATTGCAATCCTTTGCCGACTTTTTGAAGTTCGCCTTCAAGGAAGTGATTATCCCAGCGGGGACCGACAAGTTCATCTTTATTATGGCGCCGTTTTTGTCGCTTACTATGGCGTTTATTGCCTGGGCCGTGATCCCGGTGGCTCCGGGATGGGTCATTTCTGACCTGAATGTGGGGATTTTGTACCTTTTGGCGATTTCATCGCTGGGCGTTTATGGCATTATCCTTGGCGGCTGGGCCTCAAACTCAAAATATTCTTTTCTGGGCGCGCTGCGCTCGACCGCGCAAATGGTGTCTTACGAGGTTTCCATTGGCTTTGTGATTGTTACGGTTTTGCTTTTGGCTGGCTCAATGAATTTGAGCGAAATTGTCGAGGCACAGGCCGGGGGCTTCTGGCACTGGTATGGCATTGCGCTCTCGCCGATCACGCTGGTCATGCTGCCCATGATGGTGGTGTTCTTTATCTCGGCACTGGCAGAAACCAATCGCCCGCCGTTTGATCTGCCCGAAGCCGAATCCGAACTGGTGGCGGGCTATCAGGTTGAATATTCTTCGACGCTGTATCTGCTCTTCATGATTGGCGAATATCTGAACATTGTTCTGATGTGCGCCATGGTCACTATTTTGTTCTTGGGCGGCTGGCATGCACCGTTTGACTTTGCCCCTTTCACCTGGGTGCCGCCCTTTGTGTGGTTCTCAATCAAACTTTTGTTTATCTTCTTCCTGTTCGCCATGGTCAAAGCCATTGTGCCCCGGTACCGCTATGACCAGTTGATGCGTCTGGGCTGGAAAGTGTTTTTACCCATCTCCATGAGTGCCGTGGTGCTGGTATCTGCCTGGGTTGTTTTTGTGCAAGGGGGTGCCTGAAATGAACGCCGTTATACGCTTTGTCCGCAGTGCGTTATTGCTGGATTTTTTAAGCGCGTTTGCTTTGGCGATGCGCTATTTCTTCCGCCCCAAACCCACGCTGAACTATCCTTTTGAGAAAGGTCCGCTCTCCCCTCGTTTTCGTGGCCAGCATGTGCTTAGACGCTATGATAGCGGCGAAGAGCGCTGCATTGCCTGTAAGCTGTGCGAGGCCATTTGCCCGGCGCAGGCGATTACCATTGAGGCCGAACCGCGCGAGGATGGCTCGCGCCGGACCACGCGCTATGACATCGACATGACTAAATGCATTTATTGCGGTTTCTGTCAGGAAGCCTGTCCGGTCGATGCCATTGTCGAAGGGCCAAACTTTGAATTTGCCACCGAAACCCGTGAAGAGCTGTTCTATGACAAGGACAAGCTGTTGGATAATGGCGATCGCTGGGAACGTGAAATTGTACAAAACCTCAAACTTGATGAGCCGTATCGGTAACATCATGAGGCATTGGAGAGCATAATGGATCTGGCAGTCTTACTTCCAGCGGTGGCGTTTTACGTTTTCGCGGGCGCGGCGATTCTCTTTGCGTTTGGCGTGGTGTCCGCGCGCAACCCGGTTCGGTCGGTCTTGTTTCTGATCATGACGTTCTTTTCCGCCGCCGGTCTCTTCGTGCTGATGGGAGCCGAATTTCTGGCGATGATTTTAATCATGGTTTATGTGGGCGCGGTGGCGGTGCTGTTCCTGTTTGTGGTGATGATGTTGGACATTGATCTTGTCGAGGCGCGCCAGGGCTTTGCCGACTATCTGCCGCTTGGCGGGCTGTTGGCCTTTATCCTGACGGTAGAGCTGATTGTGCTGGGCGCAAGCTGGCATGTCAGCGCCAAGGCTGACGGTCTCAGGCAAGCGCCCATCAGTGCCGATCAGGACAACTTACGTGCCATATCCGAGGTGCTCTACACCGATTATGCCTTCTTTATCGAGGCTGCGGGTCTGGTCCTGCTGGTGGCGATGATTGGTGCGATTGTGTTGACGAATTTTCATAAAAAAGGCGTCAAAAGACAAAGTATTTCCGCACAAGTGGCTCGCAAGGCCGAGGATGGTGTGGAACTGGTTGATGTCAAACCTGGCCAAGGGCTTTAAGAGGGAATTTAGGGGAAAGATGATGGAAATCGGACTAGCGCACTATCTGGCGGTTGCCGCCATATTGTTCTCCACCGGGGTGTTTGGCATTTTTGTGAACCGCAAAAACGTTATCATTATTCTGATGTCGGTGGAATTGATCCTGCTCTCGGTCAATATCAATTTTGTGGCATTCTCCACGCATTTGAATGATCTGGGCGGTCAGGTGTTCGCGCTCTTTGTGCTCACTGTTGCAGCTGCCGAGGCCGCCGTTGGACTGGCCATTCTGGTCGCCTATTTTCGTAATCGCGGCAATATCGCCGTTTCCAATATCAATCTGATGAAGGGTTGAGCGGGCCATGTATCTGATCATCGTATTTGGGCCGCTGCTCGGCGCACTGATTGCCGGCCTTTTTGGCCGCATCATTGGCGACCGGATGGCGCAATTGGTCACAACCGGATCACTGGTGGTTTCGGCCATACTGTCGATTATGGCTTTTAAACTGGTGGCCTATGATGGGCACGAGCAATTAATCCAGGTGTTTCACTGGTTCCAGGTTGGCGATTTTCAGGCCAATTGGGCGTTGCGCGTTGATACGCTGACGGCGGTGATGCTGGTGGTGGTGACGTTTGTTTCCTCGCTGGTGCATATCTATTCTTGGGGCTATATGGCCGATGATCCGGGGAAGGCGCGTTTCTTTGCGTATCTGTCCTTCTTTACCTTCGCCATGTTGATGCTGGTGACGGCCAACAATTTCCTGCAAATGTTTTTTGGCTGGGAAGGCGTGGGCCTGGCATCCTATCTGCTGATCGGGTTCTGGTACAAAAAGCCAGAGGCCAATGCCGCCGCCATTAAGGCGTTTGTCACTAATCGGGTGGGCGATTTTGGCTTTGCCCTTGGCATTTTTACGATTTTTGCGGTTTTTGGCGCGCTCGACTTTGATACCGTCTTTGGTGCAGTTCAAAGCAAAACCGACATGACCATTCCGTTTCTGTGGATGCATTTTAATGCGGTCGAGCTGATTGCCTTTTTGCTGTTCATCGGGGCGATGGGCAAATCGGCGCAATTCTTCCTGCATGTCTGGCTGCCGGACGCCATGGAAGGCCCAACGCCGGTTTCTGCGCTTATCCATGCTGCCACCATGGTGACCGCCGGTGTGTTTTTGGTGGCCCGCGCTGCGCCGATCTTTGATCTAGCCCCCCATGCCAGCCTGTTTATTACGGTCATTGGCGGCATGACGGCGTTTTTTGCCGCGACCATTGGTTTGGTGCAAAACGACATCAAGCGGGTGATTGCCTATTCAACCTGTTCCCAGCTTGGCTATATGTTTATGGCTGGCGGGCTTGGGCTTTATGATGCCGCCATTTTTCACCTTTTCACCCACGCTTTCTTCAAGGCTTTGCTGTTCCTGGGCGCGGGTTCAGTGATCATTGGCATGCACCATGAACAGGACATGCGCAAAATGGGGGGCATTTACAAGAAAATGCCCCTGACTTGGATTGCCATGATTATCGGCACCATCGCCCTGACCGGGGTGGGCATACCGGGCACGGACTTTGGCTTTGCCGGGTTCTTCTCCAAGGATGCAATTATCGAAGGCGCATGGGAAGCCGGTGTGGCCGGAACGCCCTTTGGTTATGAGGCCTTCTGGATCGGTATTGTGGCTGCGCTGATGACGTCCTTTTATTCCTGGCGAGTGATTTTCATGACCTTCCACGGCACGTATCGCGGGCCTAAAGAGGTGCTGGACCATGCGCACGAATCGCCGCGCAGCATGTTGGTGCCGTTGGCGCTTCTTTCTGTCGGCGCAATCTTTGCGGGCGTTATGTTTGCCGGTGATTTCATTGGCGACAAGCAAGGCGCATTCTGGCGTGGGTCCACAGTGATTGAGGCCAGCGCCGAGATTGCCCATGACGCAGTCCCCGTGGCAGGAGAGCACGCCATTGTCTCCAACGCCCATGAAGCGGTTGCTTCTGAGGGCGAGAACGAAGGCGGCGGCCATCATGTGCCGACATGGGTGGCGTGGTCGCCCTTTGCCGTGACGCTGATCGGCTTTTTGATTGCCTGGTACATGTACATCATGAATGAAGGACTGGGCGCGCGCATGGCCGCAAACAGCCGCATTGTGCATCCCTTCCTTTATAACAAATGGTATTTCGATGAAATTTACGACTTTGTTCTGGTGCGGGGCGCGCGCAAGCTGGGCGACCTTTTCTGGAAGGGCGGCGATCAGCGTCTGATTGACGGTTTTGGCCCCAATGGGTTTGCGGCGATAACAGCAGTATTGGCAAAACGTGTGGCTAAACTGCAAACCGGGTTTTTGTATCATTATGCCTTTGTGATGTTGCTGGGCCTTGTGGGGCTTGTCACCTGGGTTCTGGTTTCCGGCTCGGTTGGAGGGCACTGATATGAACGCTCTGCCTCATATTCTTTCACTGATTACATTCCTGCCGCTTGTCGGGGCCTTGGTGCTGGTGGTGTTTCGGGCCAGTGCCCGGGGCGAAGATGCCAGCGTCATTGATCGTAATGCGCCCAGTGTTGCCCTGGCTACCAGCCTGATTACCTTTGGTCTTTCGATCTGGGCTTTGATGGATTTTAACATGGCCGACCCGGGCTTTCAGTTTGTCGAGAAGGCAGACTGGTTCGCCGGCATGTCCTACCATCTGGGCGTCGATGGCATTTCGCTATCGCTGATTATATTGACCACATTCCTTATGCCGCTGTGCTTTATCGCCAGTTGGGGCGTAGTAAAAAAACGTGTCACCGAATACATGGTGGCGTTTCTGATCCTCGAAAGCCTGATGATCGGGGTCTTTTCCTCCCTCGATATTGTGCTTTTCTATATTTTCTTTGAAGCTGGCCTGATCCCGATGTTTTTGATCATCGGCGTCTGGGGTGGTCCGGATCGCGTCTATGCGGCGTTTAAATTCTTTCTCTATACCTTGCTTGGCTCGGTTCTGATGCTGATTGCCGTGGTGGCGATGATCCTTACCGCAGGCACGACCGATATGGTTGCCCTGCTGGATTATAACTTCCCGGTCGGTATGCAAACCTGGCTATGGCTTGGCTTCTTTGCTTCTTTTGCTGTGAAAATGCCCATGTGGCCGTTCCACACCTGGTTGCCTGATGCTCACGTACAGGCCCCAACCGCCGGTTCGGTCATTCTGGCGGGGGTTTTGCTGAAAATGGGTGGCTACGGCTTTATCCGTTTTTCGCTGCCCATGTTCCCTGACGCCTCACAGACGTTTGCGCCGCTTGTTTTCACCCTCTCGGTGATTGCCATCATTTACACCTCACTGGTGGCATTTCGCCAGACTGATATGAAAAAGCTGATCGCCTATTCCTCGGTGGCTCATATGGGCTTTGTCACCATAGGCATCTTTTCAATGAATATTTATGGCGTTCAGGGCGCTATGTTCCAGATGATCAGTCACGGCCTCGTTTCCGCCGCCCTTTTTCTGGTAGTCGGGGTGATTTATGATCGCATGCACACCCGCGAGATTGCCGCCTATGGCGGTTTGGCACAGCGTATGCCAGTTTTTGCCACGGTATTTATGATTTTCACCATGGCCAATGTCGGCTTGCCGGGCACGTCTGGCTTTATTGGTGAGTTTCTGACCATGGCCGGTGGCTATCTGGTCAATAGCTGGATCGCCTTTGGTGCGGCCTTTGGGGTGATCCTGTCGGCGGTTTATGCCCTGACGCTGTATAAGCGGGTGATCTATGGCTCGATCACCAATCCGAAGCTTGAAAATATAACCGATATGGTGCGGCGCGAAGTCATTGTTTTTGTGCCTCTGGTATTTCTGACCATTCTTTTCGGGTTTTGGCCCTCACTTGTAACTGATCTGACCGGCCCGGCTGTGGAGGCGCTTGTCGAGCACATCGCCGCTGCTGCCCCGGCCCTGCAATAGGACGGCGTGATGACACCCTTTATGTCCAATCTCTCATCCATCGGCCCAGAAGTGGTGCTGACCCTGACGGCGCTGGCCTTGCTGGTTGGCGGGGCCATACGCGGCGAGCGCGCCGGTGGCCTGATCAACATGATCAGCATCGTTGTTCTTGTCGGCGCAGCCATTTTGGGCCTGAAATCCGCTGGTGCAGAAACCACGCAAGCGTTTGGCGGCGCGCTGATCTTTGACAAGCTGGCGCTTTTTGCCAAAACCGCGATTTTGTTGTCGGCGGCATTGGTTCTGATGATCGGGGCCGGGTTTTTGAAGATCGAAAAGATCGTCAAATATGAATATTCAATCCTGATTCTTCTGGCGACCATTGGCATGATGATCATGGTTTCGGCCAATGACCTTCTGTCGCTTTATGTGGGGCTGGAGCTGCAAAGCCTGGCCCTCTATGTGCTGGCAGCTTTTAATCGCAATTCGCTGCGCGCCTCCGAAGCGGGCCTGAAATATTTTGTACTGGGGGCTTTGTCCTCGGGCCTTCTTCTATATGGCATGTCCATGGTGTACGGCTTTGCCGGGACCACGCGCTTTGCCGGCATTGCCGAAGCGGCCAATGCGGATGCCTCGGTCGGTCTGGTGATCGGCATTGTTTTTGTGCTCAGCGGGCTGGCGTTTAAAATCTCTGCGGTGCCATTTCATATGTGGACGCCCGATGTTTATCAGGGCGCGCCAACGCCGGTGACGGCCTTTTTTGCGTCGGCACCCAAGCTGGCGGCAATTACCCTGATTGCCCGGCTGTTGTTGGGGCCGTTTGCCGACATGATGGACCAGTGGCAACAGGTGCTGGTGGCGCTTAGCGTGCTGTCCATGACGGTTGGCTATTTTGGCGCGATTATGCAGCGCAATATCAAGCGCCTGATGGCCTATTCCTCTATTGCCAATATGGGCTATGCCATGATTGCCCTGGCCGCTGGCAGCGAGCGCGGCATGGAAGCTCTGTTGCTCTATATGGGCCTCTATCTGATCACCACATTGGGCATGTTTGCCTGTATTCTGGCCATGCGTCAAAGCGAAGGCATGGTGGAAAATATTGATGATCTGGCGGGCCTGTCGCAAAACCGGCGCGGGCTGGCCATCAGCTTTAGCATACTGTTGTTCTCTATTTCTGGTCTGCCGCCCATGGCAGGCTTTTTCGGCAAGCTTTATATCTTTCTAGCGGCGGTCGATGGCGGTTTGTTGTGGCTGGCCATTTATGGCGCGGTCTTGAGCGTCGTTGGCGCGTTTTATTATCTGCGCCTTGTCAAAATCATGTGGTTTGACGATCCGGCGCCCAGCTTTGTGCCCTCTGGCTTTGTGCTGACATTAACCGCAGGCACCGCAGCCTTCTTTATGTTGCCAGGTGCACTCTGGTTACTGCCAGCATTGGCGCGCTGGGCCGGGGCGGCGGCGGGTAGTCTCTTTTAGGTGACGCTACCGATCACGCACTTTTCGGTACTGGACAGTACCAATGAAGAAGCCAAACGATTGGCTCTTGCGGGAACGCAGGGGCCATTGTGGCTTCATGCAGATCGGCAAACCGCCGGGCGTGGGCGGCGCGCCAAAGTCTGGCAAAGCCCCATAGGCAATCTGGCGGCAACGGGATTATACCATTGGGATGGCTCGCTGGCCGCCTCGGCGCATTTGGGGTTTGCGGCAGCACTGGCCGTTTGTGATACGCTCTCGCCCTTTCTGGATGGCGCGCAGACGCTGGCGATAAAATGGCCCAATGATGTGTTGCAAAGCGGGGCAAAAATCGCCGGTATCTTGCTGGAATCCGGGTCTGTGCCTTCGGGCGGACACTGGGTGGCCGTGGGCATCGGGATTAATCTGGCGAGCGCCCCGAGCGACTTGCCCTATCCTGCAACGGCTTTGCATGAGCACTTAAAAACCGGGGGCAAGCCCCCGGCGACAACAGACGTTCTGGACGTATTGATTACCAGTTTTGAAAGCTGGCGCACCTGCTTGACGGGGGAGGGCTTTGCGCCCATTCGTACCGCCTGGCTGGCCCGTGCCCATGGTCTGGGGGCAATGCTGCGGACCAGTGCCGGACAGAGCGGCATTTTTGAAGACCTGAGCAAAGAGGGGGCTTTGGTCTTGCGTCAAAACTCTGGCCGGTCCATTGAGATCAGCGCAGGCGAAGTTTTCTTTGCTGATCAGGAGAATTGATCATGCTTTTGGCGATTGATTGCGGCAATACCAATGCGCTGTTTGCAGTGCATGATGGCAAGACATGGCGCGCCCAATGGCGTAGCGCCACCGAGACCTCGCGTACTGCCGATGAGTATGCGGTCTGGTTGCACCAATTGCTGAACATGGAAAACCTGAGCCTGGCCGATATTGATGCCTGCATTATTTCCACCGTGGTGCCGCAATCGCTGTTTCACATGCGCAATCTTTCGCGGCGTTATCTGAAATGCGAGCCTATGGTGGTGGGCGAAAGCGATCTGGACATTGGCGTTGTGGCGGTGATTGATAATCCACGCGAAGTCGGCGCAGACCGTTTAGTCAATGCCGTGGGGGCGCGCACTTTTCTTCAGGGGGCCCTGTTGCTGGTGGATTCTGGCACGGCGACCACGTTCGACCTGATCTCTGCCAAGGGTGAGTTTCTGGGCGGGGCCATTGCGCCGGGTATGAATTTGGCATTGCAGGCCTTGCACGAGGCGGCAGCAAAGCTGCCGCGTATCGCCATTGAAAAGACCGTAAAAACCATTGGCACAAATACCGTTAGCGCCATGCAGGCCGGTATTTTCTGGGGCTATGTTGGCCTGATTGATACACTGGTCCGGCGCATGAAAAATGAATATGACGAACCGCTGACCGTGGTTGGCACGGGCGGGGTATCACCACTTTTTTCCGGGGCATCGGAAACCATTGATCGGTTTGACCCCGATCTGACGGTACGCGGTCTTCTGGATATTTTTAATCGTAATCGAGGTAAAGTTTGAGGTCTTCTAAACAACAAGACCGTCTTGTTTTTGTGCCGCTTGGCGGCTCTGGCGAGATCGGGATGAATTTGAATCTGTATGGCTTTGGGCCAGAGGGGCGTGAACAATGGATCATCGTTGATCTGGGCGTCAGTTTTGGCGATTTAACCACCCCGGGGGTTGAGGTGATTATGCCGGACCCGCAATTCATTGCGGAACGTGCCAAAGACTTGCTGGGCATTATCCTGACCCACGCCCATGAGGACCACATGGGGGCACTGGCGGCGTTCTGGCCAGACCTGCGTGCGCCGGTCTATGCTACACCCTTTACTATGTATCTGGTACGTGACCGTTTAAGCGAAGCCGGTCTGCTGGACGAAGTGGAATTACATGAAGTGCCCCTTGGCGGACATATCTCCCTGGGTCCATTTGAAATGGACATGGTCACGCTGACCCATTCCATTCCCGAACCCAATGCTTTGCTAATCCGCACCCCGGCGGGACTGATCCTGCATACCGGCGATTGGAAAATTGACCCTGATCCGCTGATCGGGCAGGCCACGGATTCCAAAACGCTGATGGCGGCGGGCGACGAGGGCATTTTAGCCATGGTCTGCGATTCCACCAATGTCTTCACCGAAGGCGAGGCGGGGTCTGAATCCGGTGTCCGTGATGAGCTGATCAAGCTGGTGGGCGAACAGAAAGGCCGGGTGGCCGTGGCTGCCTTTGCCTCGAATGTGGCCCGTTTGCAAACGGCGGTTGAAGCTGCCGAGCATAATGATCGCACGGTGTGTCTGGTCGGGCGATCCATGCATCGCATGATGGGCGCGGCGCGTCATGTGGGCCTGTTTACCAATGCCAAGCCCTTTATTGACGAGGAAGAGGCCGCAGCCCTGCCTAAAAACGAGGTTCTTTATCTTTGTACCGGCAGTCAGGGCGAGCCACGGGCGGCACTTTCGCGCATTGCCAGCGGATCGCACCGTTTTGTAAAGCTTGGCAATGGCGACAGCGTGCTTTTCTCCTCGCGGGTGATTCCGGGCAATGAGAAGTCTATTTTTGCCCTGCAAAATGCTTTGGCCAGCGCTGGGGTGAATGTGATTGGCGAAAAAGAGCGCCATATTCACGTCTCCGGCCATCCTTGCCGGGATGAATTGCGCCAGATGTATGCCTGGGCGCGCCCCAAAATCGCCATCCCCGTACATGGCGAGCGTCGTCATTTGATCGAACACGCCAAACTGGCGCAGGAATTACAGGTACCGCACGGCTTTGCCCCGCGCAATGGCGATATGATTATGTTATCCGAAGCGGGTGCGGAACTGGTGGATGAAGTCCCCGCCGGGCGCATTTATCGCGATGGCAGCGTGCTGACACCTGCCGATAGCGGGGCCTTGCGGGAACGTAAGAAAATGGCCTTTGGCGGGGTGATCAGTCTGGCGCTGGCCGTGGATGGTGCCGGGCGCATTCATTCTGGCCCCGAGGCTAATCTTTTTGGCATGGCCGAGCCCAAAGAGGGGTTTGAGAAAACCATCGACGCACTGTGTGATGCTGCGCAAAAAGCGGTTGAAAATTTGCCAAAGCGCTCTCGTGGTGATGAAATTGCCACCGAAAACGCGGTCCGCCAGGCGGTGCGCCGTTTGGCCCCGCGTATTTGGGGCAAACGCCCCCATGTGGATGTGATTGTCCTGCCATTATAGGAGAGCGCCATGATTGGCCGGTTGAACCATATAGGCATTGCCACACCAGATGTGGAAAAGGCGGCCAAGGTCTGGTGCGACCTTTATGGTGCGACCAAGGCCCATAAGGCCTTTGATATGGTCGAGCAGGGCGTGCGGGTGAAATTTGTTGATCTGCCAAACAGTCAGATTGAACTGATCGAGCCGTTGGGGCAAAAATCGCCGCTCATTGCATTTTTGGCCAAATCCCCGGCGGGTGGACAACACCACGTCTGTTTTGAGGTCGAGGATATTTTTGCCGCCCGTGATGATATGCGGGCCAAGGGCGCGCGCATCCTTGGCACGGGTGAGCCGCGCATTGGTGCCCACGGTACGCCGGTCATTTTTGTTCATCCAAAGGATAGCGGCGGGGTTTTGGTCGAACTGATGCAAACCTCGAAGGAGAGCGCACAATGAGTATTACAACTGGTATTGTCACCTTCATTATTGTCTGGTGGACATCGCTTTTCATGGTGCTTCCCTTTGGCATTAAGGGGCAATGGGAAAATGGAACGGTAAAAGATGGCTCGGAGCCGGGTGCCCCGGTAAAACCACAAATCTTGCGTAAATTTATGATTACGACTGGCGTGGCTGTGATCTTCTGGATTGTTGTTTATGTGGTGATTACCACGCATGCCCTGCAATTGATTTCTTTTGACTGGCTGTTTGGCGCGCCTATAAAACCCTGATTCCTATTGATATTTTGAATACGCAGAGCCTGCACATCTGAATATGCGGCGCACATATGTGCGCCTTTCAGAGGCTGGTATATACGCTTGAGAAGACTAAAAACTGTGCAAATAAGGGTTAAATATTGCAATAATACGGGTAAGTAATAAAAAATTTGCATCAAAAAAGATGGAAATACGAAAAAAATGAATTATTTTTGCTTTGACGCTTGCGCATACATAAAATATCGCTAATATACGATTCATTCAGTGGTGCTTGCTCGCACGCTGATAATGCTTGATGGCGTTTCCTTCCTAATCGGCCAGAGCTTCGGCTCTGGCCGATATTTTTTGTGCTATCCTTTGATCCTTCTTGTGGACAGGGCGAGGCGGCTCAGTCTATCACATTTGGAATAGTGACAGACTGGACCCTTCAATGCGTGTTTCCCGATATTTTTTGCCAACCCTGAAAGAAACGCCTTCCGAGGCGCAGATCGCCTCGCATCGTTTAATGCTGCGCGCCGGTATGATCCATCAGGAGGCGGCGGGCATTTATTCTTGGCTGCCGCTGGGGTTCAAGGTTTTACAAAATATTGAACAGATTGTGCGTGAAGAGCAAAACCGCGCTGGTGCGGTGGAAATGCTGATGCCAACCTTGCAACCTGCTGAGTTGTGGAAAGAAAGCGGGCGCTATGAGGCCTATGGTCAGGAAATGTTGCGCATTACTGACCGGCACAAGCGCGAAATGCTGTATGGGCCAACCAATGAGGAAATGCTGACAGCGATTTTTCGCGCCTACTGTCGTTCCTATAAGGAATTACCCAAAATTCTCTATCACACGCAATGGAAGTTTCGTGATGAAGTGCGCCCGCGCTTTGGCGTGATGCGTGGCCGTGAATTTTTGATGAAGGATGCCTATTCCTTTGATGTGGATGAGGCCGCAGCGCGCCGGTCTTATAACCGCATGTTTATTGCATATTTGAACACCTTTGCCCGCATGGGTCTGAAGGCAGTGCCGATGCGTGCCGAAACCGGACCCATTGGCGGAGATCTATCGCATGAGTTTATCATTCTGGCCGAAACCGGCGAGTCGGCGGTTTATTGCCACAAGGATCTGGTGGATATGCCAGCACCAGGCCTGGATGTTGATTTTGATAGTGATTTGCAGGCCATGGTGGATGAACGCACCGCGCTTTATGCCGCTACCGAAGATGTGCACGACGAAGAGGCCTTTATGGCCGTGCCCGAAGACAAACGCCTGAGCGCGCGCGGCATCGAAGTGGGGCAGGTGTTTTACTTTGGCACCAAATACTCTGCCTCGATGAAGGCCAATGTGACGATGAAAGATGGCAAGGAACAGCCCGTTCATATGGGCTCTTATGGGGTCGGTGTCTCCCGCATAGCCGGGGCCATTATCGAGGCCAGCCACGATGAGGACGGCATTATCTGGCCTGTGGCTATTGCCCCGTTCAAGGTTGGCCTGATTAATCTTCGTCAGGGCGATGACGCCACAGATGCGGCCTGTGAAGAGGCCTATAAGGCTTTATTGAAGGCCGATCTGGAGCCGCTTTATGATGACAGCGAGAACCGCGCCGGGGCCAAGTTCTCGCGCATGGACCTGATTGGCCTGCCTTGGCAATTGATCATCGGGCCGCGAGGTCTGAAAGACGGTGTGGTTGAGGTAAAAGAACGCGCCACGGGCGAGCGCCAGACCCTGCCGCTGGAAGCGGCATTGAACCTTTTGAACGCAAAGTGTGTGAGCACTGTATGAGTGAACGCCCGCCTCTTTCCCTTCGTGGTTCCGGGCCGTTTTCGGCAATAGAGCGCACTATTGCCTGGCGGTATTTGCGTGCCAAAAAGGCCGAGGGCGGGGTGTCGCTGATCACCACGATTTCCTTCTTGGGTATTATGCTGGCCGTGGCCGTAATGATCATCGTGATGTCGGTGATGAATGGCTATCGCGATAAAATTTTTGAAATCATGCTGGGCACGCAGGGGCATATTTTTGTCCAAACCACGGACTTTGAGCCAGAGGATATAGAGCCGCTGCGCCAACGCCTTTCCCGGGTTGAACATGTGCAATCCGCGCGCGCCATGGTGGTGGGACAGGCGGCGGCTTTGTCCAATCGCGGCGGGGATGCTTCATTGGCCGTGGTATTTGGGATCAAGCCCAGTGTCTTGCGCAAATTTCCCCTGATTACGGACAAGCTGGTTTCCGGCTCAATGGAGGCCTTTGGGGTCGGGCGTAATGGGGGCAACACCATTGTTATCGGCGCGAAGATGGCCCAGAAATTTGGCATTGAGGCTGGGGATGATTTGAAGCTTTTATCTTTTAGCTCCAGCAATGCCACGCCGTTTGGCTCCATGCCCCGGGGCAAGCTTTATCGTGTTGGTGCTATTTTCGAGATGGGGCTGGCCGAATATGACAGCACATTTATTTATATGCCGCTGGCCCAGGCCGAAGTGTTTTTCAGCCGCAATAAACGGCCAGACTATATCGAAATTCGGGTCGATGACCCCTTTAATACCCTGCCGGTTCGTCTGGCGTTGGCCGAAGCCGCTGGGGTGCCTATCTATATTGATGACTGGAAAGATCGCAATCAGACTTATGTTACGGCCTTAAAGGTCGAACGGACACTGATGCGGATGATCCTGTTGCTGATTGTGGCGATCGCCGTGATGAACATCATTTCTGGCCTGGTGATGCTGGTCAAAAACAAAAGCCGGGATATTGCTATTTTGCGCACCATGGGGGCGAGCCGGGGTACGGCCATGCGTGTGTTCATTATGGCCGGGGCGGCGGTTGGCGGATTTGGCACGCTGGCCGGGCTGATCCTGGGCATTCTTTTTGCCGTCTATATCGACCCTATTCAGGATGTAATTCAGTGGGTGTTCGCGCTCTTTAACCCGGGCGAGCGTCTGTTTGACGCCGAGGTTTATGAGTTGGCGCGCCTGCCCGCCAAGGTGGAATGGCGCGAGGTGATGGTCATCGCCGGCTTTGGTTTTGCCATGTCCATACTGGTAACGCTGCCGCCGTCCTGGCGCGCATCGCGGCTCGACCCGGTGGAGGCGCTTCGTTATGAGTGAGGAAACGAGCGAGGCCACAAAAGACCCGGTTTTGCGGCTGCGCAACATTACCCGGCGTTACCCTTCGGGGGACGGCTTTTTAGAAGTGCTTAATGGCGCGGACCTGGAGATCAATGCCGGTGAATTTGTTGGTCTGATTGGCCCGTCTGGTTCTGGTAAATCCACACTTCTGCACGCGGCGGGCCTGTTGGAGCGTCCTGATGATGGCGAAGTCTGGATTGAGGGACAGGAATGCCTCTCCCTAAGAGACGGCGAGCGCACCGCCGTGCGGCGCAATGGCATTGGCTTTGTCTATCAGTTTCACCATTTGCTGCCCGAATTCACGGCGCTGGACAATGTGGCTATGCCGCTGCGTATTGCCGGGCAGGGCGCGCGTTCGGCGCGCAAAGAGGCCGCGCGTCTTCTTGATATTATGGGGTTGTCTGACCGGGTAAAGCATCAGCCTTCGCAATTATCTGGTGGAGAGCAACAGCGCGTGGCCATCGCCCGGGCTTTGGTCAATCGACCCCGCATTTTGTTGGCTGATGAGCCTACCGGCAATCTGGACCCTAATACATCTGCAGCAGTTTTTCAGAGCCTGTTTGATCTGGTCCGCATAGAGCGAGTTGCGGCGCTTGTGGCCACACACAATCATGATCTGCAAACTTATATGGACCGCATTCTGGTCATGCAGGATGGAAAACCAGTCACCAAAAACCCTGTGTAAAGCCATATTATTAGGCATTTCTTATGCCTTGGCAGTTCAGTCAGGCCTTTAGTGCGCGACATTAATCACAATAAAAAGGCAAAAACCTGCTTGACAGACTAATGCAATTATGAAAAGAACAAAACAAGAACATTAAATATGGAGATTGAAAATGCGTGATATACTCAGAGAAGCTGCAGCCCTTTCTGTGCTGGCGGGTTTGACTTTGCTGGTTGGGGCGTGGTCCATGGTTCTCGGCGGCTAAGTTAGGCGCTAAGCTGCGCCGGGAATCATTCTAATGGCGAGGGAAAGCGGACATTATGGATACGGCGTCATTACCCTTTGTGCATTTGCGATGTCGTTCCGCATATTCCCTGCTTGAAGGCGCGGTCGAGATTAAAGGCCTGCGTGATCTGGCCGTCCACCACGGTATGCCGGCACTGGCCCTGACGGACATTAACAACCTTTTTGGGGCGCTTGAATTTTCAGAAGTATTTTCTGAGGCTGGTGTGCAGCCAATTGTTGGCCTGACGCTGGCTCTGGGCCAGGCCTCAAATCATAACGCTCAGGGTAGGGAAATTCTGGGTAATATTGTCCTGTTGGCAACAGACCAGACTGGCTATCTCAATCTAATGGCGCTCAGCTCTAAGGCGTTTCTGGACGTTGACCCTGCCGACCTGCCACATGTTTCCTGGCAGAGTGTTTGTGCCCATGCAAAGGGGCTTATTGCCCTGACTGGCGGCTTTGATGGTATTGCCAACAGATTGCTGCATAATGGGCAAACAGATAAGGCGCACGCTCATCTGAACGCCATGGCCAAGACGTTTGGTGACAATCTGTTCGTTGAGATACAGCGCCATGAGCGCGCTGAGGAAAAGCTGAGCGAGCCAGCGCTTTTGGACTGGGCTGATCGTCATGGCATACCCATGGTGGCTACGAATGAGCCTTATTTCGCAAAACGGGAAATGTATGCGGCTCATGATGCGCTTTTGTGTATTTCGCAAAGTACCTATATATCCGTTCCTGACCGCAGACGCGTTACGCCTGAGCATTATTTTAAATCAGGCCGGGAAATGGCTAAAGTGTTTAGCGATTTTCCGGAATTGATTTCTAACACCTCTTTGGTGGCGCTGCGCTGCCATTATCGGCCACGCACCCACGCACCTATCCTGCCAAACTTTACCAGCGGCAAGGGGGCAGACGAAGCTGAGGAGTTGGCAGTACAGGCCAGAAACGGACTGAAAGAACGATTGGACAATACGGAACTTTCGGCTTCTGAAGAGGTCTATTGGAAGCGCCTTGAGCACGAGTTGGGCATCATCAATCAGATGGGGTTTCCGGGCTATTTTCTCATCGTTGCCGATTTCATCAAATGGGCCAATAACCAAGGCATTCCTGTTGGGCCCGGTCGGGGGTCCGGAGCTGGCTCTGTTGTCGCCTGGGCGCTGACGATTACAGGACTTGACCCTTTGCGTTTTGGTCTTCTGTTCGAGCGGTTTTTGAACCCCGAACGGGTGTCCATGCCTGACTTTGATATTGATTTCTGTCAGGAGCGGCGCGGTGAGGTTATTGATTATGTGCGTAATAAATATGGCGATGACCGTGTAGCGCAAATTATTACCTTTGGGACCTTGCAGGCACGTGTGGTATTGCGCGATGTTGGCCGGGTTATGCAATTGCCACTGGGCCTTGTGGATCGATTGGCCAAAATGGTACCCAGCAATCCGGCAAACCCGCTTACGCTAAAAGAGGCGATTGCCTCGGAGCCAGGGTTGCAACAGGCCCGGGATGAAGATCATGATGTCGCGCAATTGCTGGATACGGCTTTGGCGTTAGAGGGGCTGTACCGTAATACCTCAACGCATGCCGCAGGTGTCGTGATCGGGGATCGGCCACTGGTGCAACTTTCACCGCTTTACCGTGATCCAAAGTCCGATATTCCAGCCACACAGTTTAATATGAAGTGGGCGGAAAAGTGTGGCTTGGTCAAATTTGACTTTTTGGGCCTGAAAACACTGACGGTCATTGATCGTGCTGTTTCTTTTCTCTCTGCGCGCGGCGTTGATGTCGATATTGAAGCGTTGCCGCTTGATGATACCAAGACGTTTGACATGCTATCGCGTGCCGAGACGGTTGGTATTTTTCAATTGGAAAGCTCTGGTATGCGTGATGTCTTGCGCAAGGCCCGACCGGATTGTTTTGAAGATATTATTGCTATTGTTGCTCTTTATCGCCCGGGGCCGATGGAAAATATCCCAAAATACGCGGCGTGTAAGCATGGGCAGCAAGCGCCGCTTTTTTTGCACGATAAAATTACCCACATAACCGCTGAAACCTATGGTGTTATTATTTATCAGGAACAGGTGATGCAAATCGCTCAGGTTCTTGCGGGATATTCGCTTGGCGAGGCTGATCTTTTGCGCCGGGCCATGGGCAAAAAAATCAAGTCGGAAATGCAGGCTCAACGCAAACGCTTTGTCGCGGGGGCCATGGATAATGGCGTTGAGGAAGACAAGGCCGAGTATATATTCGATCTGGTTGATAAGTTTGCCGGATACGGGTTTAACAAATCTCACTCTGCGGCCTATGCGCTGGTTTCTTATCAGACCGCATGGCTGAAAACGCATTACCCGGTGGAATTACTGGCGGCTCTGATGAGTCTTGATATTGCCAATACAGATAAATTGACCGTATTT
The DNA here is from genome assembly GCA_016764475.1 of Amylibacter sp. Classification (GTDB taxonomy): domain Bacteria; phylum Pseudomonadota; class Alphaproteobacteria; order Rhodobacterales; family Rhodobacteraceae; genus Amylibacter. The sequence continues at coordinate 19,334 of JAESRV010000077.1, read as the reverse complement.
GTGATGGATGCGAAACGCCAGGGCGTCGAGGTTTGTGGCCCTGATGTAAACCACAGTGCCGCAGATTTTACCGTTGAGAATGGCAAAATTATTTATGCACTGGGCGCAGTCCGTAATGTGGGCAGTGCTGCGATGGCGCATATTGCCGAAGAACGGCATAAGAATGGCCCCTATAAAGACCTGTTTGACTTTGCCACACGGGTTGATCCAAAAGCTTTGAACAAACGCGCCATTGAGAATTTGGCCCGAGCCGGGGCCTTTGATAGTATTGAACCTAATCGCCATAAGGTCTTTTGCGCGGCAGGCCCCATGCTGGCCCATGCAGCGCTGGCGGCAAAAGAGCGCGCCTCCGCGCAAGTCGGCCTTTTTGGTGATGAAGCCCCAGACGTTGGCCGGGCGGAATTACCGGATCAGGACCCTTGGGACACGGATGTTGTTCTGCAGGAGGAGCTGGCGTCCATCGGATTTTATTTTTCGGGGCACCCCATTGATGCGTTTACGGATTGTATCAAAGGCATTGGCGTCACCCCCATTGGTGAAATCGCCCAAAGAGTGGCCCGAGGTGGTTCGTCAATGCGGCTGGCTGCGGTCATCAGGGCCAAGCGCGAGCGGCCTAGTCAGCGCGGTGGGCGGTTTGCCTTTATTACGTTTTCTGATGCGAGTGGGGAATGCGAAGTTCTCGCCCCGCCTGGACTTTTGGAACAATCTGGCGAGATGATGGTGCCGGGCGCTGCGGTGCTGGCTTCTATACGTATTGACAAGGCCACGGGCGATGCCCGGCTGAAACTGAACCGGGTTGACCCCTTGCAAAGTCTGGCCGAAGAGAAAGCAGGGGATTTGCGTGTCACTCTGAATGATAGTGACCAGGCTGCCGCGGTCAGGGCGTGTCTGGAGGCCTTGCGCGGGCGGGAGGATGTCCCGCTTCGTCGCCTCAATCTGGTGTTCGAGACACCAAGCGGATGTGAGGTCGAAGTACAAATAGAGGGCACCTGGCCGGCAGACAGGGCGGCACGCAAGGCGCTCAAGTCACTCTCTGGTGTTCGCGACGCGCAAGAAGTGCAGCGGACTGGCTAAATGGTCTTTGATGAAATCGGCTGAATTGGGCGCTTGCCAATGGTGTGCATGCTGCCTATAAGGCGCGCATCACGCACACAGGGGCGGGGAGCACGGACGCATTCGTGTTCATCCATCCGGTGCCGCATTTGCGGACTGTCCTTGTGGAGGCGAACCGGAAAAAGGAAAAAGACTATGGCTCTACCTGAAGTGAGCATGCGTCAGCTATTGGAAGCTGGCGTGCATTTTGGACACCAGAAACACCGCTGGAATCCTCGCATGGAACCCTATATTTTTGGGGTTCGTTCTAACATTCACATTCTGGATTTGTCCCAGACCGTGCCGCTTTTGCACCAGGCTTTGGTCAAGGTCCGCGAAGTTGCCGCCAAAGGCGGTCGTATCTTGTTTGTAGGCACCAAGCGTCAGGCCAGTGAAGTTGTTGCCACTTCGGCTAAACGTTGTGCGCAATATTACATCAACCACCGTTGGTTGGGCGGTACGCTGACGAACTGGACTACCATATCGCGCTCCATCAAGCGCTTGCGTGATCTGGAAGGCCTCTTGGCCGAAGATGCGCAAACGGGTCTGACTAAAAAAGAATTGATCAAGCTGACCCGCGAACAGGACAAGCTGGAACGCTCGCTGGGCGGGATCAAGGATATGGGCGGCGTACCCGACCTGATGTTCATCATCGACACCACCAAGGAAGTGATTGCCTTGGCCGAAGCGCGTAAGCTGCACATTCCTGTGGTTGCTGTTATCGATACAAACTCTGATCCAGCCGATGCAGATTACCCCATTCCGGGTAATGACGATGCCACGCGCGCCATTGCACTATATTGCGATCTGATTGCCGATGCCGTGCTTGATGGTATGGCCGAAGCGCAGGCTAGCCTGGGTGCTGATCTTGGTGCTGCCGAAGAGCCTGTTGAACTGGCCCTTAAAGCAGAAGCACCAAAGAAGGCCCCTAAGGCCAAAGCAGCCCCTAAGTCTGAAGAAAAAGCCGCTGAGAAGCCTAAGGCCAAAGCCAAGGCTGAGCCAAAGGTAGAAGCCAAAGAAGAGGCCACATCTAAGGAAGAAGTAAAAGAAAAGGCCGAGCCTAAAGCCAAAGCCGAGCCTAAGAAAAAGGCTGAACCTAAGGCCAAAGAAGAGCCTAAGAAAAAGGCTGAGCCAAAAGCTAAGGCAACACCTAAAGCCAAGGCCGATAAAGGCGAAGAAAAAGACAGTTAGAATAGAGGTTATGCCCATTGCTGTGAGGCAATGGGCAAGCCCAATATTTAAGGAGTTCAGCTATGGCTGAAATTACCGCAGCTCTCGTACGGGAGCTTCGCGAAGCCACTGCCGCAGGCATGATGGATTGCAAAAAAGCGCTGATGGAAACCGGCGGCGACATTGAAGCTGCTATTGACTGGATGCGTAAAAACGGCATGGCTAAGGCGGCTAAAAAAGCTGGCCGTGTTGCCTCTGAGGGTGTTGTCGCTGTTGCAGCAGACAGCACATCCGGTTCGATGATTGAGTTGAATTCGGAAACCGATTTTGTTTCGCGCAATGACGATTTTCAGAGCTTTGCCAAAATGTTGGCAACCCGTGCGCTAACCACCGGTGGTGACGTTGATGCTATCAACGCAACGCAAGCAGATGGTGGGCAGGATGTTGCGGCGGCCTTGACTGAGCTGATTGCTAAAATTGGCGAAAATATGAGTTTTCGCCGCGCGGTGAAGCTGTGGCGAATGATGACGCTTATGATCTGGGTCAGGGGGCCGGGTTTTATGTGGATGCAACCCAAAAACCATGGGAACCGCATTTCAATATGTGGACATATGTGGCACAAGAGCTGCCCAAGTTGGTGATGGCGGAGTTTGCTGTTTTAGAAGAAAAACAAGGGATTACCGGCCATTCTATGGGCGGGCATGGTGCGCTGACACTTGCGATCACCTTGCCCGAGCAGTTCAAATCCGTGTCGGCCTTTGCACCCATCGCAAACCCCTGTGCTTCCGACTGGGGGCGCAAGCAATTGGGGGCTTATCTGGGGACGGATGAGACCACTTGGACGGCACATGATGCGTCATTGTTGATGGCAGAACTCGGGTTCCATAACCCTGTGTTGATTGATCAGGGCACGGCAGATAATTTCTACGATCTGTTAAGGCCGCAGGCCATGGCAGATGCGATTACCGCGCGCAAACAGGCCGCGACTTTGCGGATGCAAAGCGGTTATGATCACAGTTATTTCTTCATCCAGAGCTTCATGGAGGATCATGTGAAATTTCATGCGGAATTATTGAAGTGATATTCTGTTAAATCTGTTGATAGACCTCATACGCCAAGGCTTCCAGGTTTTTGCGGTCAATCGCGCCGCTTAGGGCATAACCCAACTCTCCGTCCATCCAGTAAAACGTACGTACATCGCCGGTCTGGGAAAACTTGAAACCGGTTTCAGAGGCACCTGGCTGGCGTCCGATCAGAACTGTCAGCCGTTCACCGGTTGCATCTTCGTACATCAGCAAAGCACCCGGTTTTCCAGCATAGGGGACAAGTCGTCCGCCGACCAATCGAAACCCGACTTTGGTCAGGTTGGGGGCCACAAAATCTACACCCAGTCGCTTGCCAAGCCATGCCACAAGGTGGCTTTCCTCTTCGGCCCCGACCTCTACCGGGTGGCGTACCTCGCTTGTGTAGATAACATACCCGGCGCGTGCGGCCTCGGGTAAGTTCTGAACATATTCAACAGTGTTATCCAGTGTTGAAAAGTAGCGCGCTACGGGAAGGCCGCTGATTAGTCCCGCCGCGAATATCGCAAGGGCTGCAACAGCTTGCAGCGGTACTTTCAAACGCGGTCCGGCACGGGATGCGCTGGCAGCAACAAGCCGGTCATCATCGTCTTCGGCGGTTTCTTGAAACATTTTTTGCAAAGCTTCGTTCTGAGCCTGCCATGATGCCACCATTTGCGCATCTTCGGCGTTAGTTTTCAGGTGGTCTTCGATTTCACGCATGCGGGTTTCGCTGAACTGCCCGTCGACAAACGCGTGTAGGTCATTCTCTGATACGGTGAGTTTCTTTTGATCGCTCATATGGGCTTCCTCAAGGCAACAATATTCTTGCCCTCCAGTGTGTCTGCAACTTTTTTACGGGCACGCGACAGGCGCGACATGACTGTACCAAGCGGAATGCTTAGAATGTCAGCCACTTCCGCATAAGAATAACCTTCAACCACAACCAACATTAATACTGACCGGTTTTCATCAGACAACAGGTTAATTGCCGCTTGCAAACGGTCGCGTTCCAATGGGTCACTTTGCGGATTTTCAGTCGCAATTGTATCAGCATATTCCATATTGGTAAAACCGGGGGCATTCCGTACCCGCCTGCGTCGGTTGCGATTTTGATTAGTCATGATTGTCATCAACCAGCTTTTCAGATTTCTGCCACGCCAAGACCCTTGGCTGGCCAAGGCCGCAGCAAGGCTGTCCTGCAACAGATCCTCAGCGTCCGGGGTGTTGTCGGACAGACTTCTTGAATACCTGCGTAGTAAGGGTAGAAGATCAAGTATTTTGGCTTCCATTGGCTTCATGTGAATATTTGAAGGCACCTGTTGGTGCCTTCTTTCCTGAAATAGAAATTACGGACGGGCCGCATCCCATACACCTTTAACACCGTCACCTGTGACATCGCCAGCTTTTGTGTCTTTAACCCAAAAATAAAGTGGCATGCTGTCCTTTGCCCACTGATGTGTGCCGTCTTGGCGTTTAATGATCGTATAGTCACCCGATGCTGTAGCATCACCGGCAGCCATCAGGGGTGGCCATTTCTGTGCGCAGCCGCCGTTGCAGTTTGACATATTCGCTTTGTCTTTTTTGAACGTGTATAGTGTCATACCGTTCTCGCCTGTCAACACAGGGCCGATGGAAGAGTCCATTTCGGTCACTGGGGCAGCATATGCAACCGATGCGGCCAGGCTTGTTAGAATAAGCGCGGATGTTGTGAGTAATATTTTCATTAGATTTTCTCCAGTAACTAAAGTTGATTGAAGACCGTTTCATCTGGTCTCATATAGTTAGACACCGAAGCCGTGAATTTATTCCCGAATAATCTGAATATTTTTCAAATTATTGATTTTGTAATGAAACAATCTCACGTCTGAACATTTGTTGGGCGACTTTTTCGGGGTCTTCTTCGAAGTTTCTGGCGGCCATATGCCCTGCATAGACTGCGTCAGCGATCAAGCCGGGGGATGCGGCATCACCGATCAGTTCCAGTGTTTGAAACGATGTTTTGCTGACTTTCAAGGCATCAAACAGGTCTGTGTGACGGGTGCGTTCGGTGACCATGATCACGCTGTCGCAAGCGATGTGGCGGGGCTGTTGAGTGTATATGCAAGCCAGATCACACCCTGATTTATCCACTGTTTTCAATGTAGCACCTGTGTGAATATCCACACTGCGTTCAATCAGGTTTTTTTGAATACGGGGCTGTTCAAGTGTATTTTCCGTCCAGGGTGATACCATGCTGGCAGGGGTCGCGAAAATCACCTTGTGACCCGCGTGCGCCAAATGCTCTGCTAAAACGCCGCCTATGTAAATCTGATCATCATCATAGATTAAAACCGTGCCTTTTAGGCTTTGCCCCGCCATGATATCATCAGGCGTTAAGATCGTCATATCGGAATGTATTTCAATGGGTTGACGCGTACTACGCCCAACACCATCACGCCGCCAGCCGGCACCTGTGGCGATGAAAACGTTGGGAATGCCCAGCTCAATCACATCATCGGCTGTCAGGTTACTTTCCTTGAAAATCTGCACATTGGCGCGTTGTTGCAAATCGTAAATGCGGTGGTCCGTGACCCGTTTCCATGCGCCCAAGCCTAGCAAGCCTGCCTCACGCGGGACGCGGCCGCCCAGTTCTTTGCCTGCTTCCGCAAGCGTCACTTGGTAGCCGCGTTTGGCCAGTTGCATGGTGCATTCCAGACCTGCGGGGCCGGCACCTATAACCAAAGCTTGTTCTTCTTTACCCTTCGCGGCGATGTTTTCAGGGTGCCAGCCGCGCCGCCATTCTTCGCCGATTGTGGGGTTTTGGGTGCAGCGAATGGGGATGCCCAGATTATCGCTGGAAACACAGATATTGCAGCCAATACATTCGCGGATTTCATCAATGCGGCCTTGTTGAATTTTCTGCGGTAGAAACGGATCGGCGATGGAAGGCCGTGCAGCACCGATGAAATCAACTACGCCGCGTTTGACCAGTGACAGCATCATATCAGGGGATGTCAGGCGGCCAACGGCGACCACGGGTTTGGTGGTGACCTGTTTGACGAACTCAATATAGGGTGTCTGATAGCCGTCATTGGGTTGGAACCGCGTGGTGGCACTGTCGTTTGCCCAATCGGACACGTTCACATCCCACAGGTCGGGTAATTCGGCCAGCATTTCCACCACGGCGCGGCCTTCTTCATGGGCTTGCATACCGTCTATGCCTTGCATTTCATCTACTGCGAAACGGAAGGCCACTGCGCAGGTATCGCCGACTTCTTCGTGGGTTTCTTCCAGCAATTCGCGGATCAGGCGGGCGCGGTTTTCCAGACTGCCGCCGTATTCATCGGTGCGGTCATTGAACTGGGGCAACAGGAAATGGTGCGGTAGCGACATGTGGTGACCCGCGTAAACATAGATCACGTCAAAGCCAGCTTTCTTGGCGCGGCGTGCAGCCGCACGGTGCCAGCGGCGAAATTCGCGGATGTCGGATTTGTCCATGGCGCGGGCTTGTTTGGGGTAGGCAAAGTCAACGGACATATCGGATGGTGCAAGGGGGGGGCGCGGGTCAGCATGTTGGCGGCGTGATTGCCGTTGTGTACCAGCTCAATCGCCGCAAGCGCACCTTTGGCGTGAACTGCCTCTGTCATCAAGCGCAATGCGGGGATGTCGCGGGCATCCCACAGGCGTTGTTCGGCGTAGGGTGACAGGTCGGAACTGGGGTGGATTTCACATTCTTCAGTGCTGACAACCCCCCAGCCACCTTCGGCTTTCATGGCGCGCATGGCGGCGTGGGCTTGTGGCCTGACGTGGCCCATGCCGCAACAATGCGGCACTTGATAGAAGCGGTTGGGTGCGGTCACGGGGCCGATTTTAACCGGCTCAAACAGGCGGGAATATTTGTTGTTGTCAGGCATCGCATACACCTTGAAATTTCGTTTGTATTGTGCATTATTTTATGAAATTATACAAGCGTATAATAAGCGAAAATGAACATGAACGATTCTCGTAAAACCTTCAAAAGGGAAAGCTCTGATCAGCGCCAAGATGCGCTGATTGATGCAACATTGTCGCTGATCGCGTCTGGCGGGCCAGAGGCTGCGACCGTGCGCAATATCGCGATGGAAGCAGGTGTTACACCAGGGTTGATACGGCATTATTTCGTGACCAAGGAAGACCTGATCGGGGCCGCTTATGAACGGCACATGACAACAATGCGCTATGCCGCTTATGCGACGGTTGATGGGGGGCTTTCAGGATTGTCCGGTCTTATCTCGTTAGTGAAAACCTCTTTGGCGCCGCCTGTTATTGATGCACGATCTCTGGCTTTATGGGCAGGTTTTATACAATCTGTTCAACGTGATAAGTCAATGCAGGCGATCCATGAAAAAACATATTTTCAATTTCGGGATGCATTGCAGGTTTTGATTTCTGAAACTTTCATAGAGATAGGTCAACCCAAAGACAAAGCCGCTTTGCGCAGGCTTGCGATTGCTTGCAACGCGGTGCTGGACGGGTTGTGGCTGGAGGGCAGTGCGCTGCCAAACTCGTTTGAAACAGGTGAATTACCTGCCATCGGCTTGGCGTCAGTGGGTGCTATTCTTGGGTTGAAGTTAAAGGAATGACAATGCGATATGCGTCGATAACAGAGCGGCTTTCGGGGCTGGGCAGTGCGAAATGGGAAGTGCATTTACGGGCTGTGAAATTGCGCGCGGAAGGGCGTGATATCTTGATGATGACCATTGGGGAACCCGATGTGGAGACACCTGATGGGCTGATTGAAACCGCGAAAAAGGCACTGGATGCGGGGCGCACGAAATACTCTAACGGGCGCGGTGAAGCGGGTCTGCTGGACGCGCTTTCCAAACGCTACACGCGCAGTACCGGGCGCGTGATCGGGGCGGATCAATTTTTGTGCCTGCCGGGTACTCAATCATCGCTTTATCTGGCTTTGACAGGGATAAGCCAAGCGGGGGATGAAGTGCTTGTGGGCGATCCGATGTATGCCTGTTACGAAGGCGTGGTAAGGGCAAGCGGGGCGAAAATAGTAGCGGTACCGATGCGATCTGAAAACGGGTTTCGGATGCAGGCGGCGGACATTGAAACGTGCATTACACCGCGCAGCCGCGCGATATTGTTGAACACGCCGCATAACCCGACGGGTGCGATTTTGACGGCGGATGATATTGCTGAAATTGGTGCCTTGGCGGTAAAACATGATCTGTGGATCATCTCGGACGAGGTTTATGAAGAGATGGTTTTTGACAATGCCACCTTTACCTCCCCCTTGGCGTATGAAGAATTTGCCGATCGGGTGATTGTGGTTTCATCCATATCAAAATCCCATGCAGCCCCCGGATTTCGCACTGGCTGGGCTGTGGGTTCGCCAGAGTTTACGGCACGCGTGTTGCCCGTGGCTGAAACCATGTTGTTCGGCAATCAGCCGTTTATTGCGGATATGACAGCCCATGCGGTTTCAGAACCTTCTGAGGTGGCAAAGGCTATGCGCGGGCGGTTTGCCAAACGGGCGGGTATGGTTTTTGAAGCACTTGATGGCGTTGCAGGCCTGCGGGTGAACAAGCCGCAAGGTGGTATGTTTGTGCTGATTGATGCCTCTGCCAGCGGATTGGCAAGCAATGAATATGCGCATGATTTACTTGAAAATGCAGGTGTTGCGGTGATGCCCGGGGCGTCTTTCGGGGCGTCTTTGAAACATTGGGTGCGCTTTGCGCTGACCAAGGATGACGCGGTTGTGAAAGAGGCTTGTGCGCGGATTGCCAATCACGCGCACGGATTAAAAGGAATGGTTGCATGACAACAATAGGCGAAGCACTGGTAGCGCAGTTGGAAGCGCGCGGTGTTGAGATTGTTTTTGGTATTCCGGGTGTTCACACCGTGGAATTGTATCGCGGGCTGGCAGGATCAAAAATCCGCCATATCACGGCGCGCCATGAACAAGGTACGGGGTTTATGGCCGATGGCTATGCGCGGGTTTCGGGCAAACCCGGTGTGGCGTTTGTAATCACCGGGCCGGGGCTGGCAAATACATTTACGCCGATGGCGCAGGCGCGGGCCGATAGTGTGCCGATGCTGGTGATTTCCGGCGTCAATGCGACCGATACTTTGGGGCGCGGGTTGGGCTGTTTGCATGAACTGCCTGCGCAACAGGAAATGACGGCGACATTGGCTTTGGCCTCTACGCAGTTGCGCGGTGAGGATGATTTGGTGGCGGCATTGGATCAGGCGTACGACTTGTTTGATAACGGGCGCGGTGGCCCTGTGCATATCGAGGTGCCGACGGATGTGATGAAGCTGCCTTATACGGTTGCAGCTGATGTTTCTGCGCCGATAGTTGAAAAGCCTATGCAGGATTTAACGGCGATTGCGGCTTTGCTAAGGGCGGCGAAATTACCTGTGATTATCGCAGGCGGCGGGGCGCGATGGGCTGAGGCTGATTTGCAAAAACTGGCGAAACGGCTGGATGCGCCTGTGGTTGAAACGGTTAATGCGCGGGGGTTAATGCACGGGCATGATCTATGTGTGGCTGCCAGCCCAAGCCTGAAATCCGTCAACAGTTTAATCACGGGGGCGGATCTGGTTTTGGCTTTGGGAACAGAATTCGGGCCTACGGATTACGGCATGTACGGCACGGTTTGGCCGCCTGAGGTGGCGCAGTTGATCCGTGTGGATATAAGTGCGGATCAACTGGCGCGGCACCCTGTAGATCACCCGATTTGCGGGCGCGTTGAACAGGTATTGCCTGCGTTGTTGGCAGCCCTTGGTGAAGGCACTTCTGATTGCAATGGGGCAAGTCGGGCGGAAGCGGTTAGGTGCGCCGCATTTGAAGAAATAGGGCCTGATTACAGAGTGTTAGTTGGCATGTTGGAAACCATACAAGCGGAAATGCCAAATGCGATATTGATCGGTGACAGTTGCCAAGTAACCTATGCGGGCAACCTTTATTATGACCATGACCGCGCAGGTGGGTGGTTTAATGCGGCCACTGGTTTTGGTGCGCTGGGCTATTCTATTCCAGCGTGTATTGGCGCGTCTTTGGCGGATCCAACAGCGAAGGTGGTTTGTTTGGTAGGGGATGGTGGATCGCAGTTTACCTCACCTGAAATAATGGTGGCGGTGGATGAAAAATTGCCCATCCTGTTCATTGTCTGGAATAATCACGGTTATCTGGAAATTGAAACTTCGATGGCGCGCGCAGGCGTGGAAATTGTCGGTTGTGATCCGACCCCGCCGAAGTTTGATCATATGGCCAAGGCCTTCGGGATACCGTTTCAAAGCTGTGAAATGACCAAGGATGGTTTGGCGGCAGCCATGCGCGCGGTGCAGCCGCTTGCAGGGCCTGCGATGATTGAAATTAAGGCTTGAAGGAGCAAATAGATGGAACATTCATACGAATTTAGTCGCGCGATTACCCGCAAACCCAGTGCCAGTATTGTGGACGGGTTGCGGGCGGCTGATATTGGCACGCCTGACTTGGCGCAAATGCTGAAAGATCATGCGCATTATGTAGTCACTTTGCGTGAAACGGGGGCTGATGTTGTGGAACTGCCCGCGCTAGAAGATTTCCCCGATGGGGTGTTTGTGGAAGACACAGCACTTTGCCTGCCCGAAGGTGCGATTTTGATGCGGCCAGGGGCGGCATCGCGCATGGGCGAAGTGGCGCAAATGGCCCCTGCTTTGCGCGGGTTTTATGATCAGGTTCTGGCGGTTGAAACAGGCTTTATCGAGGGGGGCGATATTCTGACCACGGCTAAGGAAATACTGGTGGGGCGTTCTGCGCGTACGGATGCACAAGGTGTGGCAGAACTTACTAAACTTGTGGCACCTTGGGGCTATAGCGTGCGCGAAGTGTTCACGCCCGAAGGCGTGTTGCACTTTAAGACGGACTGTTCTTTGTTGGACGCGGAAACGATATTGGCCACGAAACGGCTGGATGCTTCGGGGTGTTTTGAAGGCTACCGCGTGATCCATACAGCAGACGGTGAAGAGGCGGCAGCGAATGCCATTCGCTATAATCAGTTTGTGATTATGGCCGCAGGGTTTCCAAAAACCGCACAGCGATTGCGCGATGCGGGTTTTGAGGTGCGCCAGGTTAACAACACGGAATGCGCCAAGCTGGACGGTGGCATGTCGTGCCTGTCATTGCGGTTTTAGGTTTGCCAACTGGCTTTCCAGATCAGTGATTTTATCTTGAAGTGCGCAAACCGATTTTTCAATGTCGGGTAGCGTATAACGTTCGGTGATATGTTGCGGGCAATTCCAGTCGAAGGCTTCGATTTTGATCACGAAACCGCGTTCGATATGGCCGCGGTAATTAGGCATTTGCAGCTTTGTGATGATGTCGGGTTTGTCCAAACCCACCAATGCCACCCGCCCCAGAATTTTCAGGCGGATTTTGTTGGGGTAATCCATGAAAAACAGGGATATACGGTCATCCTTGGTTAGATTTCCGACACTGACATATTGGCGATTGCCACGAAAATCAGGCATTGCGATGGTTTTTTCATCCAGTATTTTAACAAAGCCCACAGGCCCGCCGCGATGCTGCACATAGGGCCAGCCTGTTTCGTTGATGGTGGCCATATAAAGGCTGTCACGGGCGGAAATGAACGCGGCTTCATTGGGGCCGATCAGATTATTATAATCGGCGGTGCCTTGTTCCATGCGGGTGTACATTTTGCGACTACCATAGTCTATTTGGATGGATTTAACCGCATCGGTGAACATGATGTCTGCGAATTTATGTGCCATAATTGATCCTATAACCCAAGCTCGCTTAGGCCAGGGTGGCCTGCGGGGCGTGGGCCTGAAGGCCATTTGAATTTGCGGTCTGCATCTGTAATAGCCAGATCGTTGATGCTGGCAAATCGGAACTTCATCAGGCCATTTTCATCAAATTCCCAGTTTTCGTTGCCATATGAGCGGTACCATTCGCCCGCTTTATTACGCCATTCATAGGCGAAACGCACAGAGATGCGGTTGCCTGAGTAGGCCCAAAGTTCTTTGATCAGGCGGTAATCGTGTTCGCGTTGCCATTTTTGGGTCAGGAAGACGATAATTTCGGCGCGGCCTTTGGGAAAGTCTGCGCGGTTGCGCCAAATACTGTCAGGCGTGTAGGCAAGTGCGATTTTTTCGGGGTTTTGGCCGTTCCAGCCATCCTCTGCGGCGCGAACTTTTTGGGTGGCGGTATCGCGGGTGAAAGGCGGCAATGGGGGGCGTTGTGGCATGAGATTATCCTTTGGTTAAGGGGGGGCGCAACGGTAGGGGTTGCGCCCTTGGGGGTGTTTAGTTGCTTAAAGACTTATCCAGAAAAGCACGGATTTTGTCTGCGATTTCCGGCCCGTTTGTTTCTAGTGCGAAGTGGCCTGCATCCAGCATGTTAAGCTCTGCTTTTGGTAAGTCGCGTAGATATGGTGTTGCTCCTGCGCCCGGAAAAATCACATCGTTTTCACCCCAGACGATTAAGGTTGGCGGCTGGTATGTGCGGAAATATTCCTGAAAATCGGGATATAGATCAACATTGGTGCGGTAATCATAGAACAGATCAAGCTGGATTTCTTGATTGCCAGGGCGGTCAAGATAGGCTTGATCCAGCATCCATGCGTCAGGGCTGACAAGGTTTGCATTTTGGGCTGGAATGCCGTGGGTGTACTGCCATTCAGTCGCACCTATTTTCAGGAAACCACGTAGTTTTTCACGGTTTTCTGATGTATTATCAGACCAGTAAGTTTTAAATACGTCCCAAAATTCAAGTAAGCCTTCATCATAAGCGTTGCCGTTTTGGATGATCAGGGCAGTAACTTTTTCAGGGGCTTTTAGGGCCAAGCGGTAGCCGACGGGTGCGCCGTAATCCATGACGTAAAGTGAATAATTTTCCAGTTTCAGTTCTTGGGTGAAGCTTTCCATCAGGTTTGCATATGAAGCAAATGAATAATCGAAATCTTCGCGTGCTGGCATCGCACTGCGGCCAAAACCTGGGTAATCGGGGGCGATTACGTGGTATTTATCGGCCAGTGCTGGGATCAGGTTGCGGTATTGTTGGGACGATGTTGGGAACCCGTGCAACAGCAACAGGACAGGGGCGTCTTTGGGGCCGGCTTCACGGTAGAAAATTTCCAGACCGTCAATATCGACGGTATTATAATGCACGGCACTTTCGGCTTGCAACGATATGGCGTTTGCTTGCGTTGTCGTCAGGATGGGTGCCGTGATTAAGCCAAAGGCCAGCAAGGCGGCACCGTAGGCTTTTTTGAATGAGAGTTTGGTCATTGTGATTTCTTTCTTTCGATGTGAGTTGTTGTTAAGACCTGTGTAGAGATTTTTATTTATTTGAATAATATCTAAAATTATGAATATACTATTCCAAAAATAGGAATAGTATGGATCGTTTATTGGAAATGGAAGTGTTTGTTGCCGTCAATGAAGCGGGCAGTTTCAGCAAAGCGGCTGAACGGATGCGCATGTCGCCGCCTGCGGTGACCCGTGCAGTGGCATCATTGGAAGAACGGTTGGGGGCCGCATTGTTAACGCGCACGACACGGCGGTTGCATTTGACCGATGCGGGGGTGCGGTTTTTGGAACATGCGCAACGATTGTTAGCTGAAATTGAGACCGCTGAGAAAGATGCAAGTGGTGAGACAGGGGTGCCACAGGGGCATTTGACTATTTCTGCGTCGGTAACATTCGCCCGCTCTGTTATCACGCCCATGGTGCGTAAGTTTTTGCAAACCCAGCCCAAGATTACAGCGACTGTTTTAAGCTTGGACAGGGTGGTTAATCTGGTGGATGAAGGTATTGATGTGGCTGTAAGGATAGGCGATTTAGCCCCTTCCAGCCTGATTGCACGCCGTGTGGGGACCGTGCGGCGTATCTTTGTCGCCAGCCCTGATTATCTGGCGCGGCGCGGCTGCCCCGAGCATCCGCAAGAACTGAAGCTGCATGCGATGATCGGGTTTTCAAACATACAGACAAGTCAAGAATGGCATTACAAAACCAAGGCCGGCAAAGGGCATGTGACCCTTGCCCCGCGCCTGATGGTCAATGATGCGATGGCCGCAGTTGAGGCGGCGGTAGCAGGTGAGGGTATTACCATGATGATGTCTTATGTGGTTGTAGATTTGGTTAAATCAAAGAAATTGGTGCCTGTGCTGATGGGCTATGTGCCAGAAGACGTGCCAGTTCATCTGGTGTTCCCACAAAGCAGGCTGGTTGCCCCAAAATTACGCGCGTTTCTGGATTTTTCAGCCGCGCGATTGAAAGCTGAATTGGCACAATTAGCTTTGTGAGTACTCTTATTTCTGTGCCAGTGTATTGCGATCTTGCATGCGTTCCAGATTGACTATGGCGGACAGCATCAAACGATCCTGACTCCAGTCGGTGGGGGCTTGAATGGTTAGGGATGCTAGGATCACAAGGGCCATTGCGGGGATCAAGATACAGGCAAATGCCTTGTTGGAAATAGACGCTGTGGCAGGTTCTGCCATTGCGATGATACGCTGTTTCAGGGCCGTTGCCGCGTTTAGACCGAACGGGGTTCTGTCAACTTGTACGAAAGGCACAGAGGGCAGGGCGATGGAGTATTGATCCCGTTTGCGGATGCTGTTTTGGCAAACCTGTAGCAGGCATTCGCAATAGGCTTTTGCATCGAATTTTTTACCCGCCACCAGCTGTTGGTCGCAAGCCAGCTCACGCAAGTGTTGCACTTGGCGTTTCCAGAAGTAGAACACCGGGTTCCAGAAAAACAGGGGCCGTAGTGCTTCCAGTACAAAGGCCCATTCGACATCGCTTTGGCGCATGTGCTGAAATTCGTGGGCCAATGCCATTTTCAGATCATTGCTATTGGCCAACATGCCAGAAGGAATGACCACAAAGCGGGTTTTAAGGCTTCGGGTTGAAAACGGGATGAAGGTTTTATCGCTCAACAATATTTTCAGGCTGCCGTATTGGCGCCATGGATAGCTGTTGCATAATATCTTGCGTAGCTTGAAGATGTTCAACAGCGAAAGGCCAATGAAACCCACGAAGCCCAGTGTAAAGAAACCTGTTATTAACATTCCTGTGGGTGTTTTCAGGGTCAGGATGTTTTCGGTGATGGTGTTGCGCATACCCAAGATATGTTCAAACTCTACCGCTTTCATCTCAATGCTGCCGTTTAGATATTGGGCGATGGCAAAATCGGAAACGCGTAAGGAAAAACCAGGTGAAACGGCACCGATGCTGGTTAACGCCGTGAGGGCAAGAATAGCAATCGGGCTTAGGGCAATGGCCAGAAAAATACCGTTCAGCAGGCGCAGTTGCAAGATGTAGGGCAGTTTGATTTGCAGTTTTTGCGTAATGAAACGTGCCAGTGACCATAGGCCAAAAGCAAAGATCAGCATGATGTTTGCGTTGATATATGTGTTCAGTACAGCATCACTTAATGTCATTTTTCAACCTCTTGTCCAGCAGAGCTCGAATTTCCTCTAACGCTTCTTCAGACATGCCCGCATCATCCACAAGGCGGGCCACCAGAGATACCGGTGTGTCGTCAAACAGCTTTTCAGACAGGTTCTTAAGTGACCTTGACTGATAGACGTCTTTTTTAATGGTGGGCTTATAGGTAAACGTTTTGCCCTTTTTGACACTTACCACAAATTCCTTCTGTTCCAAAATCCGCAGGATTGTGGCGGCAGACGTATAGGCCAGATTGCGGCCTTCAGCGAGGTTTGCCAGCACATCGCGCACGGTGCCTTGGCCGAGTTTCCACAGGTGAGACATGAACTCTAGCTCAACTTCTGTCAGCAGTTCGTTTTTCTTTTTCTGTCTCATAGGTACTCTGTCCGAAGCTAATTTTACTAGTGATCACTTAATACTAAAACTATCATTTTTCCAAGTCACATCTGTATTTATACTTTCCAGAAACAAAACACGCCCCATAGGATTGCCAATCCCAAGGGTGCCCAAAGCGGCATTCCCATCAGGCCAAGCCATGCAAGAAAGATGTAAACGGTGCCTAAAAGCGAGATAAATAAACGGTCGCCGCGCGTGGTGGTCAGGCCCAGAATGCCTTTGCGCTCGGCCCCGCCCGGATATTTAATCTCCAGGACGGTCAAGATAGCCATTGCACTGAATATACCGATAAAGACAAATGCGGTGGGCCATGTCCAGGCCATCCAACTAAGCATTATACCCTTCCCAGGGCAAAGCCCTTGGCGATGTGGTTACGCACGAAATAGATCACGATGGCACCGGGGATGATGGTCAGGGTGCCTGCGGCGGCCAGCAAGCCCAACTCATAGCCTGCGGATGAGGCAGTTTTGGTCATCGTGGCGGCAATAGGCTTGGCGTAAACCGCTGTTAGGGTTTTGGCCAGTAGCAGTTCAACCCATGAGAACATGAAGCAGAAAAATGCGGCAACACCGACGCCCGCTTTGATTGAGGGCAGGAATATTGTAGTGAAAAAACGCGGGAAGGAATAGCCGTCAACATAAGCGGTTTCGTCCAGTTCTTTGGGCACCCCCCCCATGAAACCCTCTAATATCCACACTGCAAGCGGGATGTTGAACAAGGCGTGGGCAAGGGCCACAGCAAGGTGGGTGTCAAACAGGCCGACGGCGGAATATAGCTGGAAGAACGGCAGGGCAAACACGGCGGCGGGGGCCATGCGGTTGGTCAAAAGCCAGAAGAACAGTTGTTTATCACCCAAGAAACGATAGCGCGAAAACGCGTAGGCGGCAGGCAGGGCGACAGTGAGCGATATGATGGTATTCAGTGTCACATAGATGATCGAGTTGATGTAACCCCAGTACCATGTGGGGTCGGTGAAGATCACGCGGTAATTATCAAATGTCCATGTTTGCGGGAACAGCGAAAACCCTGACAGGATTTCGCCTGTGGTTTTGAAACTCATCGCTACCAGCCAGTAAATCGGCAGCATCAGGAACAGGATGTAAATCAGCGGGATGATGTAACGTTTGCGCATGGGTTCCGTCCTATTGGGTATCGTCTTTGGTCATCAGCGTGTAGAACAGCCAGCTGACCAAAAGGGTTATTGCAAAGTAGATCAGCGACATTGCGGCCGCTGGCCCCAAGTCAAACTGGCCAAGGGCGATTTTGACAAGGTCGATGGATAGCAGCGTGGTAGAGTTGCCGGGGCCACCACCTGTGAGCACGAAGATCTCGGTGTAAATGTTGAAACTGTCCATGAAGCGCAACAAGATTGCGATGGTCAGTACCTGTTTCATCTTGGGCAGTTGGATGTACCGGAATACCGCCCAGCTAGAGGCCCCGTCGATTTTGGCAGCTTGATAATAGGCGTCTGGGATTGATACCAGACCTGCGTAGCTAAGAAGCACGACCAGCGATGTCCAATGCCAAACGTCCATGGTGATGATGGTGGCCCATGCGGCAAACGGGTCTTGGGTCATGTCATAGTTGATGCCCAGTGTGGTGTTCATCAGGTAGCCTAACAGGCCGATGTCGGGTAGGGTGAAGATGTTCCACATCGCCCCCACAACATTCCACGGGATCAGCATGGGCAGGGCCATGGTGACAAGGCAGATAGGCACCCAGAAACCTGAACGCGGCATTGAAAGGGCGATGATAATGCCCAAGGGGATTTCAATGGCCAAAATGATGCCAGTGAACATAAATTGGCGTCCAAGGGCGGCGTGAAAGCGGTCGGAACGCATTAGTTTTTCAAACCAACCCATGCCTTCCCAGAAAAACAGGTTGTTGCCAAAGGTTTCTTGTACCGAATAGTTAACCACTGTCATCATCGGGATCAATGCGTTGAACGCGACCAGTAACAAGACAGGTAAAACAAAGAACCAGGCTTTTTGGTATTGTTTTTTCATGGTGCTATCCCCGTTTCAGTGGCAATCCAGCCGTCGCGGTAGAGGCGGGTTTTTGCGGGATCAAACGACAGGTGAACCGTTTCGCCCTGTGCGGGAACTGCGCCGTTGACCACGGCCTTGATCGGCGTGTCACCTATCATGGCATCAACCACGTTGTGGCGGCCCACGTCTGATACTTTGCGAATTTTGGCTTCCAACCCCTGATCACCAAGGCTGACATATTCAGGGCGGATACCGATTTCGGTTTTGCCCGCGCTGCCCGCGCTTATATCCCCTTCCAACCGTATCATATGGCCGTTGAAAAACGCCGCACCTTGGGTCACTTCGCACGGCAGAACATTCATGCCGGGCGAGCCGATAAAATGGCCGACGAAGGTATGGGCGGGGCGTTCAAACAGCTCGACAGGGGTGCCGATTTGCACGATCTCGCCATCGTTCATCACCACAACCTGATCGGCAAAAGTCAGGGCCTCGGTCTGGTCGTGGGTGACGTAGATCATGGTGGTGCGCAGTTTTTGATGCAGTTCTTTCAGCTTGGAACGCAGCTTCCATTTCAGGTGCGGGTCGATCACCGTAAGCGGTTCATCGAACATCACCACATTGACATCCTTGCGCACCAAACCACGCCCCATGGATATTTTCTGTTTGTTGTCAGGTGACAGGGCAGAGGCGCGGGTTTGCAGCATGTCGCCGAGTTCCAGCATCTCGGCGATTTCTTCAACACGTTGTTTCACCGTCGCCTCATCCACACCACGATTGCGCAGGGGAAAGGCCAAATTATTGAACACAGTCATGGTGTCGTAGATCACCGGAAATTGAAACACTTGCGCGATGTTGCGCTGGTCGGGGGGCAGGTGGGTGACGTCTTGACCATCAAACAATATCTGGCCTTCGGACGGGTCTAACAGGCCTGAAATGATATTGAGTAAGGTGGATTTTCCGCAACCTGACGGGCCAAGCAGGGCATAAGCACCACCATCTTGCCAATCCAGATCAATTTCTTTCAACGCATAATCTTCGGGCGTTTCGGGGTTTGGGTAATAGCTGTGTCGCAGCTTTGAAAGGGTGATTTTTGCCATGCCTATATCCCCTTACGCCACAAGTGCGCCATCGGGCGCGAAGTAGAAACAGTGGGCAGGATCCATAAAGAATTTACGGGTCTCGCCGATTTGATAAGGGT
>JAESRV010000075.1 GCA_016764475.1 Amylibacter sp. | reverse complement strand
ATCATGGCATCCCCGACATGGCGAATAATCACGTTGTTTGCAAAGCAATGCTCACGGCAAATCAGCCCAACCGTGCCTTTGTCACTGGCAAAGGCCGCACGATTGGCTTTGTCCGGCGTCAGTTCAATCGCGCCCATCATCCCGATAATCCGCGCTTCACCCACAAGCGGGTGATCTGCCAAAGCCATCCATTTTTTCTGCAAATACGGGCCGATATCATCGCGCACATAATCAACGATATTTTCCTCATCCAGAATGCGCAGGTTTTCCAAAGCCACGGCACAGGCCACGGGATGGCCTGAATATGTGTAGCCATGGGCAAACTCATCAGCGCCGATGACAGCAGCCACTTCATCACTAACCATAGAACCGCCGATCGGCATGTAGCCAGAGCTAAGACCCTTGGCGATGGTCATAATATCGGCCTTGATACCCAGGGTTTCACAACCAAACCAGTTGCCTGTGCGCCCGAAACCGCAAATCACCTCATCCGCGATCAGCAGGATGTTGCGTTCTTTGCAAATCCGCTGAATCTCTGGCCAATACGTTGCAGGTGGCACAATCACTGCCCCCGCCCCTTGTACAGGCTCGCCGATAAAGGCCGCAACATTGTCTTCGCCCAAACGGTCAATTTCCGCTTCCAGTGCGCGGGCGCATTTCAAGCCGAACTCATCACGTGACATGTCGTCGCCTTCGCCATACCAATAAGGTTGCGCGATGTGGGTAATGTCAGGGATCGGCATGCCGCCTTGTGCGTGCATGCCTTGCATTCCGCCCAAACTGGCACTGCCCATGCTGGACCCGTGATAGGCATTGTGGCGGCTGATAATGGTTTTCTTTGAAGGCTTGCCCTTCAATGCCCAGTAATGGCGCACCAATCGGATGTTGGTGTCATTGGCTTCTGAACCCGACCCCGCAAAGAACACATTGTTGATATGCGCAGGGGCCAGTTCGGCCAATCGCGCTGCCAGTGCAATCACGGGCGGGTGGCTGGTTTGGAAAAACGTGTTGTAATAGGGTAGTTGTTGCATTTGTGCGCTTGCCGCATCGGCCAGTTCTTTGCGGCCATAGCCGATGTTCACACACCAAAGCCCTGCCATCGCATCCAGAATTTCCACGCCTTCACTGTCGGTGATAAACGCGCCCTTAGCATGCGTGATGACCCGCACACCTTTTTCAGCCAGTTCCGCATTGTCCGTAAACGGGTGCATGTGATGGGCTGCATCCAGTGCTTGCAGTTCATTGGTCGGCAGGTGGTTATCTATTTTGTTCATGGGCGGCCTCAATCCGGGAATATTAGAAGTTTCGCCCACTTAACCGAAAAGAATTGGGAAGGTCAATAATTTGATCAAATTATTTAATCAAACAGCCTTTGTACAATTCCAAAGCCCTGCTGAATATCTGAAAGGATGGCCTCACCAACCTGCTCAGGGTCACCTGCCCGTAATGCCGCAATGGTTTCATCATGACAATCTGCCAGTTGCGCGGTTCCCCATTTGCCTGAAATAACCCGATAAAGCGGGCCATATCGCAACCACAGCGTTGACACCATCGCATATAACAAATCAGATTGGGCCTCTGCATAAAGCGTAAAATGGAACTGGTGGTTATATTTCATATAATCCCCCACATTGCCCTGTGCGATGGCCTGATTAACCTTATCATCAATCGCACGCATTTCATCTATTGTGGCGGTAGTGACTTTAGCCGCTGCCAATATTGCAAGTTTTGGTTCTATCGTACTGCGCACAAAAACCAGATCCGCAAAGTCTTGCCTACCTATATCAGGCAAACACACGCGTCGGTTTCCTTGAAAAATCAGCGCACCTTCCGCTGTTAACCGACGAATGGCTTCACGCACCGGCGTCATGCCAACATCCAGCTCATCGACCAAACCATAAATCGTCACCGCCTGCCCCGGGGCCAGTTCGCCATAAAGGATTTTTTCACGCAACCTGCGGTAAACTTGTTCATGAACTGGAATTTTCTGCGCTAAAACTGGTTTCATTTTTATGGTTTAATCCCTACAGAAACGTATTTAATTTGATTTTCCACACAACCTAGTATCAACTCGTCTAGAATAAAAGACTTGCTTTTCACATTAAATTTGATCAAATTATCGCGAAGCGAGTCAAAACTCAGGGAGAAACCAATGAAATTAACTTTAACTACGGCAGTAGCTGCACTGCTTGCCAGCACCTTTATGGCCGCATCGGAAGAGGTGCGCGTCTATAATTGGTCAGATTACATCGACGAAGCATTGCTGGAAAAATTTGAAACCGAAACAGGTATCAAACTGATATATGACGTGTTCGACAGCAATGAAGTGCTGGAAACCAAGATGCTGGCTGGCTCATCTGGCTATGATGTTGTGGTGCCATCTGGCACATTCCTGTCGCGCCAAATCATAGCGGGCGCATTCCAGAAACTGGATATGTCCAAACTACCCAATATCGTCAATACATGGGATGATATTGAAGCGCGCACCGACATTTATGACCCGGGCAACCTGTATTCAATCAACTACATGTGGGGCACCACTGGCATTGGTTATAATGTCGGCAAAGTAAAAGAAGCTTTGGGTGACGATGCCCCGACAGACTCTTTGGCATTGATTTTTGATCCTGCCAATATGGCGAAATTAAAAGATTGCGGCGTTTATTTCTTGGACGCCCCCACAGAAATGATCCCGGCTGCATTGAAATACATCGGCGAAGACCCCGACAGCCATGACCTTGATACCATCAAAAAGGCCGAAGCGGTACTCACTGCCGTGGCACCCTACGTGCAGAAATATAACTCATCCGAATACATCAACGCACTGGCAAATGGCGACATATGTGTGGCTTTCGGTTGGTCGGGCGATGTTCTGCAAGCACGTGACCGCGCCGCAGAGGCAGACAATGGCGTTGAGGTTGAATATGCCATCCCATCCGAGGGTGCTTTGATGTGGTTTGACCAAATGGCCATCCCAGCGGATGCCCCGAACTCGGACGGCGCACATAAATTCATCAACTTCATTCTGGACGCACAAAATATGGCGGCGGCTTCGAACTATGTTTACTATGCCAATGGCAACAAAGCATCCGAGCCATATTTAGAAGCAGACGTGATCGGCGATCCGGCGATCTATCCACCTGCGGATACAGTGAACAACCTGTATGTGACCACAGCTTACGGCCCCAAAGAACAGCGTATTGTAACGCGCATGTGGACAAAAGTTAAAACCGGTCAATAAAGAATACACCCTTACCCCGCGCAGCTGACTGCGCGGGGTTTCTTTTGTTAGGGACTGCTTCATGTCAACCGATCCATTTCGCCCATGGGAAGACCCACAGGCAACCCCGCTTATCCGTTTTGAAAACGTCACCAAGCGTTTTGGCGCATTTGTCGCCGTCGACAACCTGTCGCTCGACATATACGAAAAAGAATTCTTTGCACTATTAGGTGCATCGGGTTGCGGCAAAACCACCTTGATGCGTATGCTTGCGGGCTTTGAGAAACCCACAGAAGGGCGCATCACATTAAACGGTGTAGACATCGCCCCCATCCCCGTCAACAAACGTGACATCAATATGATGTTCCAGTCCTACGCGCTATTTCCGCATCTGACAGTTGCCGATAACATCGCCTTTGGTCTGAAACGCTCTGACATGCCCAAAGCCGAAATTGCAGGCCGCGTGGATGAGATGCTAAATCTGGTGCAACTCAGCCAGTTCGCCAAACGCAAACCGCATCAAATTTCAGGCGGTCAACGCCAACGTGTGGCCTTGGCCCGCTCGCTTGCCAGAAACCCAAAAGTTCTGCTGCTTGATGAACCCTTAGCCGCGTTGGATAAAAAGCTGCGCCAAGAAACCCAGTTCGAGTTGATGGATATTCAGGGAAAACTTGGCACCACCTTTATGATTGTGACCCACGATCAGGAAGAAGCCATGACCGTTGCATCGCGTGTAGCCGTGATGAACGCAGGCGTAATCAAACAAATCGCAACCCCTGACGCGATTTATGAACGACCCAATTCAGCCTATGTTGCCGATTTTATAGGTGAGGTGAACCTGATAGATGGTAAAGTCACGAGCGGCACAGAAAAATCCTGCAAGATCATATGGCAAGGCGGCACCATAACCGCACAACCCCGTGCAAAACTGGCCAAAGGTACTGAAGTTCGCTATGCTATTCGCCCTGAAAAAGTAGTTATATCGGCAAGTAAACCAGAAGCGACCAACGCTATTAAAGGCAAAGTTCTGGATATTGCCTATCTCGGCAATATTTCCACCTACCACGTAGAAACGGATTCTGGCCAAATCATCAAAGCCCAGCTTACAAACGTACGGCGTCTGTCACAACGCAGCTTCGCATGGGAAGATCCCGTGTGGCTGTCATGGACAGAAACTGCCGGCATTGTGTTGACGGAGTAGCCCCATGCGCCGCGCTTTCATCATATCCATCCCGTATCTTTGGCTGGTCGCCCTGTTCTTGATCCCCTTCGCCATCGTTTTCAAACTATCCCTGTCCGACCCAGCCGTGGCCATCCCACCTTATGTGCCAACACTTGATTTAAGCACTGGTTGGACAGGCTTCAAAGATTTCCTGTCCCAGTTGGATATGGAAAATTTCATATGGTTAACAGAAGATAATCTTTACTGGAAAGCCTACCTATCCAGCGTAAAAATCGCGTTTTTCTCAACCGTATTCACTTTACTGATCGGCTTTCCCATTGCTTACGGCATGGCCCAAGCCCCTAAAGAGTGGCAAGCCACCTTGATGATGCTGATCATTCTACCGTTTTGGACCAGTTTCCTGATCCGTGTTTACGCATGGATGGGCATCCTTTCCAATGAAGGCTTCCTGAACCAGTTCCTGCTTTGGACGGGTTTTATCAGTGAGCCTTTGCAGATCATAAACACCAATATCGCGGTCTACATCGGTATCGTTTACACTTACCTGCCGTTCATGGTTCTACCCATCTACGCAACACTGGAAAAGCTTGACCCTTCCTATCTGGAAGCCGCAGAGGATTTGGGCTGCTCACGCACTTCGGCCTTCTGGTCGGTCACAGCCCCCCTATCAAAACCCGGCGTTATCGCAGGTTGTTTTCTAGTCTTTATCCCCGTTGTGGGCGAATTCGTGATCCCATCCCTGCTAGGCGGATCACGTACCTTGATGATCGGCAAGGTCTTGTGGGATGAGTTCTTCTCAAACCGAGACTGGCCAGTGGCCTCTGCTGTGGCCGTCATTCTATTGCTGATCCTCGTGATCCCGATCATCCTGTTCCAAAAACAACAGGAACGCGCACAGGAGGCAGAATCGTGAAACGTTTCACTCTTTTCAACATCACATCCCTGACCCTTGGTTTCGCATTCCTTTACGTGCCGATCCTGATCTTGATCATCTTTAGCTTCAACGCCTCACGTCTTGTGACCGTATGGGCTGGATTTTCGACAAAATGGTACGGTAAATTACTACAAAACGAAGCTTTTCTTGACGCCGCATGGGTCACACTGAAAGTCGGCATTCTATCATCATGCATCGCCACAGTATTGGGCACCGCGGCCGCCATGGTCATGGTGCGCAGCGGCAAGTTCTTTGGCCGCACCTTGTTCAGCGGTATGATCTACGCGCCCCTTGTGATGCCCGAGGTTATCACCGGCCTGTCCCTGTTGCTGTTGTTCATCTCACTCGGGGTCGAACGCGGCGTCATGACCATCGTTCTGGCCCACGCCACATTCTCCATGTGCTATGTATCAGTCGTCGTTTCTTCGCGTCTCGTATCCTTCGACCAAAGCCTAGAAGAGGCCGCATTGGATTTGGGTTGCAGCCAGTTTGATGCCTTCAAGTCCGTCACATTACCAATCATCGCGCCCGCCGTCATATCAGGTTGGTTGCTGGCTTTCACCCTATCACTGGATGATCTGGTCATTGCCAGCTTCACCACAGGGCCATCAGCCACAACGTTACCGATCAAAATCTACAGTGCCGTGCGTTTGGGTGTCAGCCCAGAGATTAACGCGCTTTCCACCTTACTAATCGGGGCTGTCACGATAGGTGTGATAACCGCATCCTTGGTCACAAAACGCGCAGCGGTACATCGTAAACGCCATGAAGAAATGGCGCGGCAAGCAGAGGGCTAAGGGTAGGAGTTTTCCAAGCCCAACAGCTCATCAAGCTGTCGCGCAAACCAACCTTTTGGAATAAAATGCCCACGCGTGTGCACATCTATGCGTACCGCCCCCCCATCTTCACAATTTTCCCAGTTGGTGCGCACAAAGGTATCTGTGGGCTGAACCGACCAAGAACCCGACTTCACCCCATCACCACAATTCTTGGCATCGCGCCAAAGCTGCACAGGGTATGTCGTGTCACCCCCCGGCCCGAACGGGAAATCCATTACCGTATCAGCCGTGCCATGCACATGGCGCACCTCTTTGGGAATACTGGCACAAGTTTCAGTTTGCCGCAAAGTACCTGACACCGATAGCAACGCCGCAATCGGGTGTGTCGTTTCGCAGGCAAACCGCCACGCCATTGCCGCACCGTAAGAATAACCTGAGATAAATATTTGACTGCGATCAATCGGGTAATGCTTTGCCGCATCCTCAATCACCGCATCGGCAAACACGCTGTCATCACTGTTCGGCGACCAGAAATCCCACGTTTTCCCTTGCCCGTTCGGGGCCAATAACAAAACCCCGCGCCTGCGGGTAGCACCAGAAATACGCCCGTGTTTCACAATCAAAGTACCTTGCCGCATCCAGCCATGGAAATGCAGCATCACAGGCATCGGCGTTACCCCATCCCAATCATCCGGGACTTTGACATGATAAGACCTGCCATCCAGTTGGCAGGGGATTTCATCCTGACATTCCTTTGCATCGACATAGCCCGAAGATAATAACAGTGTTGCAAAAGATAAAAACAGACGCATTAGGTTAATTCCGTATTCGTTCAACGCAAGCTACCTAAACCCTGCAAGATATGAGAGTCACAAAGCTGTCAGAATAATTACAATCCTATTTGGAAAGGGCGCGCCGATATAAATGCCATGTCGCATGGCCCAAAACCGGCATAACAATTAACAGGCCCAACAGGCCCAGCACCATGGCCCAAAACAGCAATGTTGCAATGATGAACGCCCAGATCAGCATCGTTGGAAAACTTTGCATAACCGTTTTGACACTGATGATCATGGCTGTGACGAAATCCAATTCACGGTCCAGCAGCAAAGGCAGGCTGATCGTTGTGATAATATATACCAAAAAGGCAAAGGCAGATCCAAGCCCCATTTCCAGTGCCAGCAGAATCAAGCCCTGCTGTGTCGTGAACAATTCCAGAATGTCGGGCACGTTTGACATTGCTGACAACCCCATCACCAACGCAAATATTGCATGTGCGACAAAGACCCAGAACATGAACAGGAACATAATCAGCGTACCAATCCACGGCACCTGTCGGTTACGTTCAGCAAAAACCACCCCAAGAACGCTTCCCCAGCCGGGTTTTTCACCCAGTTCCATCTGGCGCGAAACCTCATATAGCCCTACTGCTGCAAAAGGTGCTATCAATGGAAACCCTACAATAACAGGAATACCCCACCAGGTTTGACCAGCTTTCGCATAGATCAGATACATTATCCAACCGCCGATGACATAAACCGCACTAAAGAAGATACCAAACAACGGAGCCGCCCAGAAATCAGCCCAGCCCGCCCGTAAAGATGCCCGAATATCAGCCAATGTCACATCATATATTTCAGGTATCGGCGAGGCTTCTGGCATAGTTGTTTGATCTGACATGTGCATCTCCCTTGCAAAATAAGCACCAGATGTCGTGCCGTTCACAAGAGTATTTCACAAAAACTTCATTTTACGAAGGTAAAATTCTAATATTAACGCGTTCTGATATAAGTTTTGAAACATTACTTGAAGAATGGTGATCCCAGCAGGACTCGAACCTGCAACCCCCTGCTTAGAAGGCAGGTGCTCTATCCAGTTGAGCTATGGGACCTATTTCTAATGTGTCCAGACACCGCGTCTGTTGGTGGCAAAGTTATCACCATAGCCACCTGCTCGCACATTGGCCTTGCGCTTTTGCGGTTCAGCCACGGTATAGGCAATGCCTTTTCCCGTAGCATAAGCGATGGCCGCATCTTTACTGTCGAAACTCAACTTAACCTGCGCGTTCATATCACCCGAACTAGTCCACCCCATCAGCGGGTCAACTTCACGGGCGGTTTCAGGCGCAAACTCCAAGATCCACGTTTTGGTTTTGGCTTGACCGGATTGCATTGCATTGCGTGCGGGCTGGTAAATACGGGCTAACATGTGTGACCTCAAACAGATTGCTTACCTGCTTATCGCCAAAATGGGTGAAAGGCGCAAGCCTCTGTCCATCTTATCTATCGATTTTTTGAAAAATCTGATTGCCAGCCTGATATGTAAGAGTGAGGGGTGGGTGGGTCTACATATCTGACTGGCAACCAATTTTGCTGCTTGCACATTAACCATAATATAGAAGTCCAAGACAATGCAATGAAAATATCCCCTTAAGTTGTATAAAATTTATCCAAACAACCATATTAACTTTTAATTTACTATGAAATAGCCTTGAAATTTCCCTCGAACACTTCATGTTCAGACTAAAGGAACCTTACAAGAACATGCCGCAAACCTCGCCGCCCTTGTTGAACACGCCTGATCGCCACGCCAAAACCAAACTGGAAGGCGGGCGCAAGTTTGTGATGCATACGGAATTTGAACCGGCAGGCGACCAACCCACCGCGATTGCTGATCTGGTCGAGGCGATTAACGAAGGTGAACGCAATCAGGTGCTGCTGGGGGCCACTGGTACCGGCAAAACCTTTACCATGGCCAAAGTCATTGAAGAAACCCAGCGCCCTGCGATTATTCTAGCCCCCAACAAAACTCTAGCAGCCCAATTATACGCCGAATTCCTGACTTTCTTTCCAGAAAATTCAGTGGAATATTTCGTCAGCTACTATGATTACTATCAACCCGAAGCCTATGTTGCGCGTTCTGACACATACATCGAAAAAGAAAGCCAGATAAACGAACAGATCGACCGCATGCGCCATTCGGCCACCCGTGCATTGCTGGAACGTGACGACGTTATCATCGTCGCATCCGTGTCGTGCATCTACGGTATCGGCTCGGTTGAAACCTACACCGCGATGACCCAAGACTTGTTTGCGGGGCAGGAATATGACCAGCGTAAAATCATGGCCGATTTAGTTACCCAGCAATACCGCCGCAACGATAGTGCATTTCAGCGTGGCTCTTTTCGTGTGCGCGGTGACACGTTAGAAGTCTGGCCCGCTCACCTAGATGACCGTGGTTGGCGGTTTTCATTTTTCGGTGAAGAACTGGAAAGCATCACTGAATTTGACACACTCACAGGGGCTAAAACCGACACCTTGGAAAAGGTACGCGTCTACGCCAATTCCCATTATGTCACCCCGCGCCCAACCATACAACAAGCGATCAAAGGCATCAAAGCCGAACTTGCGATCCGCACCAAACAGTTCCGCGATGAAGGTAAACTTCTGGAAGCCCAGCGCATTGAGCAACGCACCCAATTCGATCTGGAAATGCTGGAAGCCACGGGCGTGTGCAGTGGGATTGAGAATTATTCACGCTACCTGACAGGCCGCGCACCTGGCGAGCCACCGCCTACATTGTTTGAATACATCCCCGACAACGCCATCGTTTTCGCCGATGAAAGCCACGTTTCCATCCCGCAAATCGGCGGCATGTACAAGGGCGACTTCAGACGTAAATCCGTGCTTTCAGAACACGGCTTCCGCTTGCCGTCCTGCACCGATAACCGCCCATTGAAGTTTGAGGAATGGGACGCCATGCGCCCGCAATCCATCTTCGTGTCAGCCACCCCGCAAAAATGGGAGTTGGAACAGGCAGGCGGCGTGTTCGCCGAACAAGTGATCCGCCCCACGGGCCTATTGGATCCCCCCATTGAAATCCGCCCTGTCACCACGCAAGTGGATGATCTGCTGGATGAAATCCGCAAAGTCGCGGCCCTTGGCAACCGCATTCTGGTCACCACACTGACCAAGCGTATGGCCGAAGATTTGACAGAATACCTGCACGAACAGGGCATTCGGGTGCGCTACATGCATTCAGATATAGATACCATCGAGCGTATCGAAATTCTGCGCGACCTGCGCTTGGGCGCGTTCGATGTGCTGATCGGCATCAACCTATTGCGTGAAGGTTTGGACATTCCCGAATGTTCACTTGTGGCTATTCTGGACGCGGATAAAGAGGGTTTCCTGCGCTCGGAAACCTCATTAGTGCAAACCATCGGTCGCACCGCGCGCAATGTCGACGGCCGCGTCATCATGTACGCTGACCGCATCACCGGCAGCATGGAACGCGCCATCGGGGAAACCAACCGCCGCCGCGAAAAGCAGCAAGCCCATAACATAGAACATGGCATTACGCCCCAAACCATCAAAAGGAACGTCGACGACGTGCTACAAGGCGTGTTCAAAGCCGACACTGACCAATCCCGTGTCACCGCCAAGATCGACAAAAAACCAATGACAGGCGCCAACCTGCAAGCACATTTAGATGCTTTGCGTAAAGATATGCTTAAGGCCGCTGAAAATCTGGAATTCGAAGAAGCCGCCCGCATCCGCGACGAGGTCAAACGCCTTGAAACCGTAGAATTGACCATCGCCAACGACCCGCTGGCCCGCCAATATATAGTGGACGCCGCCGTAGAAGACGCCCAGAAAAGAAGTGGGCGTAGTACGGGGGGCAAAGGTGGTACACGGGCTTGGCGGGGAAAGAGTACAAGGAAGTTTTAGGAGGAAATATGGCTACGATAAAACATATACAAATGAGAAAAATTTATACATTATTCAATTTAGGATCAGGATGCGTTTTAGATTTTTCCAACAGATCGTTTGCTGAATTTTTTACCGATGAGATCGGTGTAGATATTTATAGCACACGATTTTCAGACACAGGGGAGTCTAACGCAAAAAGGCTTAGCTCATTTATTAAACAGGCATCATTTTCTCAAGTATCACAAATATTGAAAGCTCTTTGGGAAATCCAAAATGAATCTACAGAAGAGGAAATTGAAAATCATTTGGAATTGTGTGCGATAGGCGCAGTAGATATTGAATATCATGAACTGAAATTTATGGATTACCATAGCCAGAAGTCTAAATTTTGGGAATTACTTGATGAAATTGAGCAAACTAATAAAATAACTGTAACAGAGAACCTACACTCTATCTCGAAAATAATTAACTTCCATACATGTGTGGATGCCCCGGTTTTTGCAAGAAGTTTTTTGAGCGATTGGTACGATTGATTGCGGTCATGTGTCAGGCCTCTGTTTGCGGCTTTTCACTTGCCG
>JAESRV010000142.1 GCA_016764475.1 Amylibacter sp. | reverse complement strand
CTGGACGAATTTTTTGTAGTCCGTGTTGCGGGTCTTGAACGGTTGGTGCGGGCAGAAAATTTTGAACGCACGCTTGATGGGCGCACCGCAGAACAGCAGCTGGCAGAAATGGCGGATGTGATTGATGCCATGATACACCGTCAGCAAGGCTGTTGGGCGCAGTTGAGCACAGAAATGGCGCAACACGGTATTGAGCGGGTGATGCCGGGTGATCTGTCAGAAGAAGAGCGCACCTGGATAGAACAGAAGTATCTGGATAGCGTGCTACCCCTTCTGCGCCCCATGCGGGTGGATGCAAACCACCCGTTTCCGTTTGTGCCCAACGCCACGCTGACGATGGCTTATCGTTTGATGCGCCCGAAAGCCACAGAACCGATGGACGTGCTGTTGCCTGTCCCCATCCATGTTAAAGCCGCCTATGCGCTGGAACCGTTTGAAGATGGTAAAACACGGTTTATATTGATCGAAGATGTGCTGGATATGTTTCTGGAAATGCTGTTCCCGAAATGTGAGGTTCTGGAAAAATTCGCGTTTCGTATGTTACGCGACAGCAATATCGAAATCCATGAAGATGCCGATGATATGTTCGGCGAATTCGAAACCGCATTACAAACCCGTTCGCGCGGTGACGTGATACGTCTGTTCGTGTCGGACATGGGTAAATCCAAGCTGCGCAAAGTCGTGCAAGCTGGGTGCGGTGCCACCAATGACGCGATGGTGGTGGCTGACAGAATTTTGAACCTGTCGGATTATGCAGACATCATTTCGAAGCGGCACCCAGAATTGTTATGGGCCGATTACCACCCCCGTATGCCCGAACGGGTACGTGATTTCGGCGGCGATATATTTGCGGCGATCAAGCAA
This sequence comes from Amylibacter sp., assembly GCA_016764475.1. Classification (GTDB taxonomy): domain Bacteria; phylum Pseudomonadota; class Alphaproteobacteria; order Rhodobacterales; family Rhodobacteraceae; genus Amylibacter. The sequence continues at coordinate 10,797 of JAESRV010000142.1, read as the reverse complement.
AAAGACATGCTGTTGCATCACCCTTACGAGTCGTTTGACATTGTCATCGAATTTTTACGCCAAGCGGTACGCGACCCGTATGTTCTGGCGATCAAGCAAACCGTTTACCGCACCTCTTTCGAGTCGCCGATTGTGGAAGCCTTGATTGAAGCGGCACGCGCTGGCAAAAGTGTTACTGCGATGATCGAGTTGAAAGCCCGCTTTGATGAAGCGGCCAACATGCGCCAGGCACAACTGTTGGAACAGGCTGGCGTGCAGGTGGTTTACGGGGTGCCTAATTTGAAAACCCACGCCAAAGCCTCAACCGTGTTGCGCCAGGAAGGGGATGATTTAATTGCCTATAATCATGTTGGTACCGGCAATTATCATCCGCTGAATGCGAAGGTTTACACGGATTTATCGTTGTTCACGACAAATAAAGCCATCGCACGCGATGCTACTAAATTCTTTAATTACATATCGGGTGGTATTGATCCGCGCGGGTTGGAAAATCTGGCGATTGCGCCCAATACGCTAAAATCCAAATTGTTAAAACGTATTGAAAAAGAAATGAATTTGGGTGCGCAAGGCCAGATTTGGGCCAAGATGAATTCTTTGGTCGAAGATGAAATTATAGATGCATTATATGCCGCCTCACAGGCAGGTGTGAAAATTGATCTGGTGGTGCGCGGGATTTGCGCACTGCGCCCAGGCATTAAAGGACTGTCGGAAAATATCCGGGTAAAATCCATTGTCGGGCGTTATCTGGAACATGCGCGGATCGTTTGTTTTGGTAATGGCGAAGGCCTGCCTTCTGAAAAAGCCCGGGTGTTTATGACCTCGGCTGATTGGATGTACCGCAATATGAGCCGGCGGGTGGAAACCATGGTCGAGATCACCAATAAAACGGTTCATGCCCAGGTCATGAGCCAGATTATGGCGGCAAACCTTGCAGATCAAAGTAATTCCTGGGTGCTGTTGGCGGATGGCACATATGCCAAAAATACCGCAGGCGGCAAACGGCAATTTGATTGCCACCGTTTCTTTATGGAACACCCCTCACTTTCAGGGCGCGGCTCTGTCGGGGCCAAAGATGTACCTGAATTGACCCATGCCCATGACAGCTGAATTTGAAAAGACCGCCGTTATTGATGTTGGGTCAAACTCGGTAAGGCTGGTGGTCTATCACGGTGCCAAACGCGCGCCTTTACAGTTTTTCAACGAAAAAGTGGTCTGCGGTCTGGGGCGCGGGCTGGCAGATAGTGGCGTGCTGCATCCCCAAGGGCGGACACGTGCGCTAAACGCCATCAGGCGTTTTGTCGGGATTGCGGAACGTATGGGCGTGCGCGATATTCACACGGTGGCCACAGCGGCGGTCAGAAACGCGACAGACGGTGCCGATTTTTGCGATCAGGTTTTGCTGGAAACAAATCTTAGCCTGCGGGTTGTCACAGGGGTAGAAGAGGGGGCTTTATCGGCCCAAGGTATCTTTTATTGCCGCCCCGATGCTGCTGGATTGGTTTGCGATATGGGCGGCTCTTCGATGGAGCTGGCACATATCGGGGATGGTCAGGTTAAATCGTCACAAACCTCTAACCTTGGCCCGTTACAGTTGCAAAACTTTGAAGATGAAGCAAAGCTTGAAGCTGAAATTGATACGCAGCTTGAAGCCCTGTGCAAAGATTTTGAAAACCAAGACACGCTTTATATGATCGGCGGCACCATTCGTGCCATCGCCAGTCTGGACATGGCCCTGAAAGCCTATCCTTTGGATGTCTTGAATGAATACAGTCTGCCTGCCGCAGATTTCAAAGGCCTGTTGCACTGGATACTTAACGCCAAGCCCGATCAGATTGCGGTCATCGGGGCGGTATCGTCAGATCGTCTGGCTTATGTGCCGATTGTGGCGAAAGTTTTGCTGGGCCTGCTGGAAAAAACAAACCCCGAACGCATCGTTTTTTCATCTTTCGGCATACGTGAAGGCGTTCTTTACGAACAGATGCCGCCGCGCATTCAACGCCGTGATCCGTTGATCGAAGCCTGTCAGTTCTTTGAACACTCTAATGCGCGTTTCAAAGAGTTCGGCACAACTTTATACGCGTGGGTCTTGCCACTGTTTGCCTCTGAAACCGAAAGGCGCAAACGGTTGATCTGGGCTGCCTGCCTGCTGCATGATGTGACTTGGGCCGCGCACCCCAGTTACCGCGCTGAGGTCAGCTTTGATTACGCCACGCGCTCTAACCTTGTGGGGCTGGATCATCAAGAACGTATCTTTCTAGCCGTGGCCCTGATCCATCGCTACAAAAACAAACCACGGATTGATAAGCTGGACGAACTGAATGTGCTTTTGTCCGAAACCGACCAGACACAGGCCGAGGTTCTGGGCCGTGTCATGCGGCTGGGTGCCATGCTGGGCGGCCCCGATGTGGCCCATATGGGGCGGTTGCGGGTGAAAGGCGATCAGTTGGAAATGGTGCTGGACGCGCAAAGCACGGGGTTGATGGGCGAAGTGGTTGAACAACGGCTTAATGCGCTGGCCAAGGCCATGGGCAAAAAGGCCCAAATGCGGGTTGAATGACGCAGGTTTCTTAATTGCCCTTCACGCGTAATTCCCCTAGACATTCATAGGAAGAATGAAATTCATAGCCGGAGTTCTACGCCCATGCGTATGTCACGTTACTTTTTGCCTATCCTGAAAGAAAACCCTGCCGATGCGCAGATTGTCAGTCACCGTCTTATGCTGCGTGCCGGCATGATCAAACAGGCGGCCTCGGGCATTTATTCATGGCTGCCGATGGGCTTTAAAGTTCTGCGTAAGCTTGAAAATATTGTACATGAAGAACAGGTGCGCGCAGGCCACCACCCGATGCTGATGCCAACACTGCAATCGGCTGATTTGTGGCGTGAAAGCGGGCGTTATGATGATTACGGCAAAGAAATGTTGCGGATCACCGACCGTCACGGGCGCGATATGCTGTATGGGCCGACCAATGAAGAATTGATTACGGATATTTTTCGCGGCGCGGTCAATTCTTATAAAGACCTGCCCAAAACCCTGTACCATATCCAGTGGAAATTTCGCGATGAGGTGCGCCCGCGTTTCGGGGTGATGCGTGGCCGTGAGTTCTTGATGAAAGACGGCTATAACTTCGACATTGATAAACCCGCCGCGATGCACGCCTACAACCGTCATCTGGTCAGCTACCTGCGCACTTATGAACGCATGGGGCTGCAAGCCATTCCGATGCGCGCCGACAGTGGGCCTATTGGCGGCGATGACACGCATGAGTTTCTGGTGTTGGCCGACACGGGCGAAAGCGAAGTGTTTTACGACAGCAACATTCTTGACTTAACCTTGGGTGATCGTGCTGTGGATTACGACGATTGGGATCAATGTGCCGGTATTATGCAGGAATGGACAACACCCTATGCCCGCACGGATGAAACCCATGATGATGCCAAGTTTATGGAAGTGCCGGAAGCGCGGCGCAAAGTATCGCGCGGTATCGAGGTGGGCCAGATTTTCTATTTCGGCACCAAGTACTCCGAGTCTATGAATGCCAAAGTGGTCAACTCAGAAGGCAAGCAAGTGCCGGTTCATATGGGATCACACGGCATTGGCGTATCGCGCCTGATCGGTGCGATCATTGAAACCAGCCACGATGATAACGGTATTATCTGGCCCGAAGGTGTTACACCGTTCGGGGTAGGGATTATCAATCTGAAGCAGGGCGATGATGAAGCCGATGCCGCTTGTGAAGCTTTATATAAGTCTGCAACTGCGCTGGGTCTTGATCCGATTTATGATGATCGCAAGGAACGCGCAGGCGGCAAGTTTGCAACGATGGATTTGATCGGTATTCCATGGCGCATCACTGTTGGGCCGCGTGGCTTGAAAAACGGTGTGGTTGAACTGACCTCACGCAAAACAGGCGTCAGTGAAGAAATGCCACCGGAACAGGCTTTGGAACGGCTGACGGAAATATACGCGAACGTATGATAACCCAAAGGGCAATTTGAAAGCCATGAGCAGCAGAACCACAAAACCCTTCGCCGCCTTTGAGTGGATGATCGCATGGCGTTACATCAAAGCCAAACGCCGCGAAGGTGGTGTCAGTGTGATGACATGGATTTCGCTGATCGGTATCGCACTGGCGGTGTTTGCCCTGATTGCCACATTGGCTGTGCGTTCCGGCTTTCGCATTGAGTTTACCAACACGATCTTGGGGGCCAATGCGCATAGCTCTATTTACGTCTCGCCCCATGTTGACCCCCAAGGGGTCACGGTGCGTACGTTCACGGATTACGATGCCAAGCGCGACAGGATCATGCAGGTGGCAGGCGTGGTGCGCGTGGCACCGATTGTGAAATCGCAGGTGATGGCTTCGGGCAACGGGGCCAATGCAGGTGTTGAGGTTTATGGCGAAACACTGGCGGATTTGAAAACCCTGAAACTGATCGCCAAACCAGAGGTATCTTACGGCTCGATCGAAGACTTTGATAATGGTGTCGCCATCGGCACAGGTGTGGCCCGTGCGCTGGGCCTTGGCATTGGTGATCGCATCACGCTTATTTCGCCAGACGGCGTAAAAACCGCGTTTGGCACCAGCCCGCGCGTGAACAGCTATGATGTGGTCTATATCTTTCAAGTGGGCCGCTACGACATTGACAGCACACGGCTCTATATGCCGCTGGTAGACGCACAATCCTTCTTTAACCGCGAGGGCCAAGTTGATGAGTTTGAAGTGATGGTGGAAAACCCTGACCGGGTGAATGATATGACCGCCGACCTGATGTTCGCCGCAGGTGAACGTAGCCTGACCTGGACATGGCTGCAATCCAGCGGGGCGTTCTTGAATGCCTTGAAAATGGAAGACAACATCATGTTTGTGATATTGTCTGTGCTGGTTTTGCTGGCCTCGATGAACATCGTGTCGGGCCTGATTATGCTGGTTAAAAACAAGGGCCGTGATGTGGGTATTTTGCGCACGATGGGCCTGACCGAAGGCTCAATTCTACGTATTTTCTTTATTTGCGGGGCGTCCATCGGTGTGATCGGCACCATTGTTGGCGTGATTATGGGTTGTTTGTTTGCAATCTATATCGACCCGGTTTTTGATCTGGTAAACAGCATTGCAGGGGGTGGTGTTTGGGATCCTGAAACCCGGCTTTTATCCAATCTGCCCGCCAAGCTGGTTCTAAATGATGTATTAAAAGCGGTAGGCCTATCGCTGTTCCTGTCTTTCACTGTCACCATCTTCCCGGCCCGCCGCGCGGCCCGCCTGAACCCGGTTGAGGCTTTGCGCAATGAGTGATGTATTAACCTTAAAGGGCATCTCGAAAGCCTATAACGCAGGCGATGCAAATGAAGTGATTGTGCTGTCAGATGCCAGCATTAGCATCAAAGCGGGTGAGGTTATTGGCCTGATAGCACCTTCAGGTGCAGGCAAATCAACCTTGCTGCATATCGCGGGCCTTCTGGATACGCCTGACAGTGGCACGGTGGCCATATCGGGGCAGGATCAGACGGGTAAGTCTGATCGGCGACGCACCCGCACACGCAGGCAGGACGTCGGTTTTATCTATCAGTTTCACCACCTGTTGCAGGAATTTACTGCTGAGGAAAATGTGGTTCTGCCACAGTTGGCCAATGGCGTGCCAAAGGCAGAGGCGCACAAGCGTGCACAAATGCTACTGGGTAAAATTGGCCTTCAAGATCGCCTGTCGCACCGCCCTGCGGAACTGTCGGGCGGTGAGCAGCAGCGGGTGGCATTTTGTCGTGCATTGGCCAACGCGCCCAAGCTTTTGCTGGCGGATGAGCCCACGGGCAATCTAGACCCCGGCACATCCGACACGGTGTTTGATGCGTTGATGGAACTGGTGCGTGAAACCGGCCTGTCGGCCCTGATTGCTACCCATAATATGGAGCTGGCCAAACGCATGGATCGCGTGGTGCGGCTTGAAAATGGTAAATTGATAGATGTTTAACCTTCACAGATAGATTGCAAAGCCAGCCATTCGGGGTCAGTTAAAATCGGCTCAAATGGCCCTTTGACGGGATCATCCGTTGCCAATACCTGATTGTTCATAGCATTCGCAAACGGTGTGCTTGAAATATCAACGGCTTTGAATATTTTCAGTAGTGCAGTCGTATCCGGCAGTGTCACCGAGCGGGTCATCAGGTTTTTTGCAAATGAGCCCAAAATCTCATCGCTGATGTCACCAGTGATCAAGAATGACAATGTCGCTATCGGGCCTGCTTGTGAAAACAATGCATGTATCGCAGGGCGTTGTTTTTGTAGGACGCGTTCCATCAGCACGAAGCCTGCCAAAACCTCGGGGCCGGAAAACCCTTCTACCAAGTTGCGATTGGCCAGAATAATTCCGCCGGGCAGATGCGTGGAATACCGCGCCCCCATATCGGTGATGAAAAGTGTGCTATGGCTGGTATCCGTCAGGCGATCTTCCAGTTTTCGGATCACAAAATCCGTACCTGTTGCTTGACAAGGCTGTCCTGCATATTGATTGATATGAGGCATCAGCTTAGCCCCGATTTCGCGGGCTTTGGCATCGCTGACAATTTGCGCGGTATAATCCGTCAGGGCCTTTGGAAACCAGAATATGGCCAACAAAAACAAGCATACCATAATCAGCAATGTTGAAAGCAGGCGAATGCGCCCGCGTTGCGATTTTGGTTTGTGAATGGCCTGCAATACCTTGCTGATGGCCTTGTTCATCGTCGGGTCGGTGATTTCCAACGTTTCAAAACCGGTTTTATCAGGCGCATAAAGCACCCGCTCATCCCCTGTCTTGCGAATTTCCACGGCCCCAAGTGACCAATGGCTCAGCGGCGTGTCATGGTTGTCAGACAGCACAAGACTGGCCTTGCCAAAGGATACGATAACCTCTTTCTTTTGAGAGGTTTCACTTTCCTTCCAAAGCCCAAGACTTTCCAGCCGGTCGAATTGTTCTAGTGCAGTCATGTGCCTGTGTGACCTTTGCGGCCTTATGATTTTGCAACAGTATAACCTGAATAGCATCTTCTAACCAGCCTTAACTGGATGGTTGAGTTTGGCAGGTTTGCAAGGTAGTTCTGCCCCTATGATCATATCGCACGGGCGCAAATATATCTTTGTGCATATCCCAAAAACGGGGGGCACATCTTTAAGTCTGGCACTGGAAGCCAAGGCTATGAAAGATGACATTTTGATCGGCGACACACCAAAGGCCAAGAAGCGGCGCAAGCGATATAAGGATGTGCAAACATCCGGGCGATTGTGGAAACACGCGCGCCTGACGGATATCTACGGGCTGGCAACGCAAGATCAGATTGAAAGCTATTTCGTGTTCACAATCGTGCGCAATCCTTGGGACAGGATGGTGTCGTATTACCACTGGCTTAAAGCGCAAAGTTTCAAGCATCCCGTGGTTGGTATCGCCCGGGAATACAGCTTTGCTGAATTCCTGATCAACCCGGTTGTGCAGCAGGGTCTGCAAAATGATGCGACACGGCACTACACGTGTGATCGCGATGGCATTGAGCGGTGCAATATGCACCTAAAGATGGAAGAGCTGGCAAAAGATGTGCAGCACCTTGAACAGCATTTGGGTGTGAAATTACCGGAATTGCCGCACCATAACCGTTCTGAGCGGCATAAGAATTACGCTAATTATTATGATACAGACAGTAAAGATATGATTTCAAAAGTCTTTGCTGATGACATCAAACGGTTCGAGTACAAATTTTAGGCTTCCAGGTTTTGCGTGGCCTCTGATCGTTCAAGCCAATCTGCACCCGCCTGCAACCGCTCTTTCAGTTCTTTGATGGCATCATCCAGATCAGTACGTTGTGCCTGCATTTCATCAAGCCGTAACAGGCCCAGATTATATGTGCGTTGAATTTGGGTTTTTTGCTTGTCGCCCAAATAATAAAGATCCAGCAACTCGCGGATTTGCTCTAGCGAAAACCCCAAACGTTTGCCCCGTAAAATCAGTTTTATCCGGGCCATTTCACGTCTGGTATAAAGCCGTTTTTGGCCTTCTCGAATAGGTTTGAGCAGCTCTTTGTCTTCATAAAAACGCAATGTTCTTGCGGTCACTTTGAAAGTGTCGCACATTTGACGAATTGTTAAAATTTCTTCCACTACAGATCACCGTTTGTTGATAAATGGCATCTAGGCAAGAATGAACACCCCATCAATAAGTCGTGTTGATTACGTTACGTTACTTGCTAAGGCTGGCCTTCGTATGTTTGCGCAGATCGTTCAGTTCTTGAATGGTTTCTTCAAGTTGAAGCTTTCTGTATTCCAGTTCTTTGATCTGATTGCCGGATAGTTCCAGCCAAGCTTCCATTTGTGCTTCATTATTGGCGTCTTGGTTGTAAAGCTCCAGCCATTGGCGGATTTCTTCCAAAGAAAAGCCAAAACGGCGACCGCGCAGGATCAATTCCAAACGTGCCATTTCTTTGATACCAAACAGGCGCGTGCGCCCCTGTTTTTCGGGCTTCAGCAGCTCAATATACTCATAATAACGCAAAGTGCGCGGTGTCACATCGAACTTTGCGCACATTTGCTTGAGTGTCAGTTTAGTCTGTTCGTCCATTCGGCCCCCGTTATTGATCGGAGTGTATTGGATTTGACCGATATTTCAAGTTTTACAGGAAGTCTGGTGCAAGAAAATAGAAAGCATGGTCACGATCACCGCAGGAACGGCACTATGAAGCCGTTGCAAGGAAAGCCGCAGGCAGATTAAGCCCAGTTGTTGCGAACTATTCGCATTGTATTTAAAGCTTGCACACGGTAATGCAAGGGAAATAGTAAAACGCAGTTATTATCTCTAAAGGGAAGATCGCCAAATGACTTCACCCAGTGACATAGCCCAGCAGTTTGCAACCTTCCTGCCGCACTGCAAAGCGTTGAATATGCGCATGGACATGCTTGAGCCTTCACAGGCGATCATGTCGATGCCCTATGATAAACGCCTGATCGGCGACCCTGAAACAGGTGTCATTCACGGTGGTGCTGTATCAGCCCTGATGGATACGTGTGGCGGTGCATCCGTGTTCATGCACCCTGAAAACGCAGGCGCATCTGTCACCCTTGATCTGCGCATTGATTATATGCGCCCGGCCAAACCTGGCGAACGTATATATGCAGAATCGTATTGTTTCCACGCCACCCGAACCGTGGCGTTTGTGCGCGTCACCGCATGGGCAGGGGACAAAAAGGATGAAATGGTTGCTACCGCAACAGGGGCATTTTCGTTCAAACACAAAACCAAGGGGCGGGCGTGATGCGCAAAAAACCGGAACCGATGCAAGTGATCAAAGAACGCCGCGACGGTGCTTTGTTACGTCTGGTCGAAGCGATACCCTATATCAATTTCATGGGCATAACCTTTCAACGGCGCGGCGATGAGCTGACGGCTACAATGAATTATACTGACATGCTGATCGGCAACCCGGCTTTGCCTGCAATTCATGGGGGTGCAACTGCCGCTTTTCTGGAAACTGCGGCAATCATAGAACTGGCTTGGGCAGATATCTGGGCCAAGATGGAAATGGAACGTCTTAGTGGTGCTGAAATTGCTGCCCTGCCCCTGCCCAAGCTACCCAAAACCATTGATTTTACCACCGATTACCTAAGCATTGGCCACCCGCGCGATGTTTATGCGCGCGCAAGGATCAACCGATCAGGGCGCCGTTACGCATCCGTGCATGTGGAAGCGTGGCAAGATAACCGCAGCAAACTGGTGGCCCAGGCAACAGGGCATTTCCTGATGCCATCCAAAAATGGCTGAAAACCTTACCCATAAACGTATCCTGAAACTTGCGATACCCATCGTCTTGTCAAACGCCACCGTACCCATACTGGGGGCGGTTGATACAGGTGTTGTCGGACAGCTGGGCGAAGCCATCCCTATCGGGGCGGTGGGGCTGGGCGCGATCATTCTTTCAAGCCTCTATTGGATATTCGGTTTCTTGCGCATGGGTACAACCGGGCTAACTGCGCAGGCAATCGGTGCCAAGCAAGATGGTGAAAGCGCAGCCCTTTTAACGCGTTCTTTGATGATCGGTATCGGGGCAGGGGTGTTTATCATCCTTGTGCAAATCCCGCTTTTCTGGCTGGCTTTTAAACTGGCCCCCGCCTCGGCAGAGGTCGAGGCTTTGGCCGTAACATACTTACAGATACGCGTTTTTTCCGCCCCAGCCGCGATTGCGCTTTATGGCATCACCGGCTGGTTGATTGCACATGAGCGTACCCGCTCTGTGCTGGTTTTACAGTTTTGGATGAACGGGCTGAACATCGCCCTTGATCTGCTGTTTGTGCTACAGCTTAACTGGGGGGTAGAAGGCGTGGCCGTAGCCACATTCATTGCTGAATGGACAGGTTTGGGTTTGGGCCTATGGCTGGCGCGGTTCGGTTTTGCAAACGGGCTGTGGCGCGATTGGGCGCAGATATTTGACCGTATCAAGTTACGCCGGATGGCAGCGGTTAACGGCGACATCATGCTGCGTTCGGTGATGCTACAGGCGGCCTTTACCTCATTTTTATTTCTGGGCGCACGCTTTGGCGATGTCACACTGGCAGCCAATCAGGTGTTGTTGCAATTCATGTATATCACCGCCTATGCGATGGACGGGTTTGTCTATGCATCCGAAGCCTTGATCGGGCAGGCATTGGGGGCGCGCAATCTGGCAGTGTTTCGGCGCAGCGTGTACTTAAGCAGCTTTTGGGGGGTGGCCAGTGTGCTGGTGATGGCACTCGCGTTTGCCCTGTGGGGCGGTTGGATGATCGACGTGATGACCACATCCCCCGA
>JAESRV010000004.1 GCA_016764475.1 Amylibacter sp. | reverse complement strand
ACAATATCGACGAAAACTGATACCTGAATAACTACGCCTCAACGCAGCGTGCCAAAGGTGGCCGGATACTCCGGTTTAGGTGGCCACATACTTCGGAATGGGTGGCCACATACTTCGGAATACGCAAGCATGCATTTGAGCAATGTGAACCTTCACACTTTGCCCGTGGATTGATTGAGCCACTTCTGGGGCTTCCAGCTTTGGCACCTCTACAACAGAAAGATGCAGCATGATGCCGTTTCGATGGATTCGTAGACTCTGGCAGCGCTATGGCCTCAAACGCCGTCTAATTATCATTGATACTGACACGCCGCCTGCACCCATCCCCTCGCGCAACATGTATCTGTGTCGCGACGACGGCGATGATTGGTCAGTCGCGATGAGGTGCCCATGTGGTTGCGGAGATACTTTGGAGCTCTTGCTCATCAAAGAAGCGAAGCCTCATTGGACCCTGAAATCTGTTGAACAGGACGCCCCAACGCTTCGACCCAGCATTTGGCGTAAATCAGGATGTGGGTCTCACTTTTGGGTCCGCCGGGGCCAGATTCATTGGTGTTAACTGGGCAGTCCTCGCACGATGCTCTACCGTCAATATGATCGGTAACCGCGGAGTGGTTGCCCGCCAACCTGACACCATGCTGTGAATGTCCACTATGCAAAACTGCAATGCAATGAAGTGCGGGAATCTCCGGAAAATATTTGGATAGGGCCGTTTGCAGACCTGATAACTATGGGCGAAAAGGAGACTTACGCTGTACTAATAAATATATATTCTGGGTTCTATAAATGAACTTCCATGTCTTGAAAAAGGGTCTTCTGCTGAGCCATACGCCACTTAAAATTATCCTGTCCGTTCCAACAGTCTGCTTTTGCACGGACGTCGGCTAAAAGAGATGAAGAGATATACCTGCTCGTAAAGCTTTCAGCTTCATAAGAAAGCACATCGTGGTCCGATGCTTCGCTAAGTTTTTCCTTTAAAAACCTCGAAAGCTTAGGACCAGTAATAATGTCATCAGAGAGGCTGAGTGTACGAAGGGTTCTGATCAAAGCTCCAAAAGTATTTGGGTTATCCTCTAGGTTTAATTCCAAATACTTATTCGCAAGGTGAGTAAAATAATCTTTGTTGTGAAATAAAGATCCAGTTTGAACGTCAAAAAGAATAGCATCCCAATTGAAAAATGTAGTTTCAAGTAGAGACAAATGCGTTTCTTGTTTGACCTTCCCTGTTTTGAATGCCCAAGTTTTGGAAGCTTCCCATATGTCGAACTTCCAACGTCCAATTTGAAGTCTATAACCTCCAAACTTATTTTTCTCAGCGTCGTAAGTTTCAATAAGGCGTTCTAATTCGTGATCTTCAAAGGTTGTCAAAACAATATCAACATCCCCTTTAAAATTAGAGCCGCCAAATAAACTTATATCTCTAACAGCTCCACCAAATATGTAAGCATTCCCCACGTTAGTGATGTCTTCAACAAACGATAAAACATGCCTGCGTTCTTCGGCAGTACCTTCGAAGAAACGCCTCAAACGTTTCTTCGCAGTTTTATGATTCAATGCAGGTTTCATGGGCCCTCTTTAACAATGAAGTGCGGTCAACTCTTTTTCAAAGTCTAAAGCATATGAGTCCGTCATGCCAGAAATCATATCCGCCAACAACTGACAACGTCGATAACCGAGAGGGAGTTTGTTAGTTTTGTCTTCAAAAACTCGTCTGTAGTTTTCTGAGATGCGTCCATAAGCGTATTTTTCAAAAGGTGTTCCCAGATGATATTTTTCTATTTCTGGATCTTTTCTGGCCACAATCGCTGGCCAAAGCATATCCATAATAGAATGAATAACTTTATGACCCTGCAGTTCCAGTTCTAAAACACTCCGAGATTTGTAAGCGTTTGCAAAAGCAAATTTTTTGAGCTTATCGCAAAGTAGATAAGCGTCTGACACGCAAATTAAGTCATCTTTCAGCATTCCCGCTTCAATCTTATTTTGATTCTTGAGAAAAGCATCTATTGTAGATGTTACCATTGCACCGATAGCAAAGACTCTAAACATTTGCATGGAAAGATCGTTTACTTCGCGGGGGGAAAGGCCAGCTAATTTATGCTTTTTATGCTGCTCCTCGGCCCTGTCTACTACATTTTTGATAACGGCAAGTTGTTTTTTTATCTTGGCTGAAGGTGGATTAGTTACTGCTTTTGGTTCATCTGGAACGAGGTGCCCAATTAGATCGCGGTATGAGACCAAACCTTTCTTTATTGCATCTTCAACATCTAAAACCGAGTATGCGATGTCATCGCTTGCTTCCATTAAAAAGGTTAGAGGGTGCCTTAAGCCTTCACTAAGACCAGTCTCTTGCCACACATCCTGAATCACATCTAAATCTGAATGAAAGCATCCAAACTTCTTTGTTGCAATGTTGCCTTTATCAGTCTTCTCTGACGTAGTTGGGTATTTCATTAATGCAGCGAGCGAACCACAAGTCAGGTTCAAACCAAAATTATCATTCACAATTTGGAGTTTGCTGAGGATTCTCAAGGCTTGCGCATTGCCCTCAAATTTAATGAAGTCGCGCCTCATTCTTTCTGAGATACTTTTTCCTAATTCACTTTCGGAAAATCCATCAAACACCCTAACATCATTTTGTGAATTTTCCTCAAACCACGTCCCAATTGCATATTCACCTTGATGGCCAAACGGGGGGTTTCCTATATCATGCGCAAGACCAACCGTTGCGAGCATCGCCGGAAAGTCTCGTTTGTACTTGTCATCTGTAAAAGGTGAGCCCTTTTTATAAGTAAGTGCTACACCTATACTGCGAGCAATGTTTGATACCTCATGCGAATGAGTTAGTCGCGTGCKGACGCTATCGTTTTTCTCTAATGGAAACACTTGTGTCTTATCCGAAAGCCGTCGCACGGGTGCGCTAAATAAAACCCTGTCAAAATCACGCTCGATTTCYGTTCGGTCACCACCGGCATTCAGCCTCGCAGTCGCGCCCGTTGCATGTATATCTTTGCGCCGAACACTCGACATCAGTTTGTCCCAATTCATTTACAATTTCTCCTATAAAAGTTGTTTTAAATTCTAATGGCCAAAATGAAATATTCGCTGAGGAGCCAACCTGACTATGTCAGTTTTTTTAATCATTTGTGGCTTCCTTCGTTTTCCTCCATGTGTAGTTAAAACTTCTAGCTCGCTCGATTTAATAAGTGCACCATTAATGTCGTCGGAGTGAGCTGGCGTCTGATTGTACGTTTTCTCGTAAAACTGTTCGACAGATATAATCTGGTCCTTAACTCTATCAGTTAAATATTGAGGAATATCACTGAGTAATTCGGCTTTCGCAACCTGTCGGCTTTCGCGATCAAATAAATACAAAGAAGTTTCCTCATAAGATGAGTATCTGAGCATTTGTAGCCCCGAACGCCCCATGTGTGCTTGAGAGTTCTTTTTGCGATGTAAAATATCGTTATAAACTTGCCTTGCTCGGTATGCATTGGCAAAATGAACAAGCCAATACTCCCAACCTTTTTCACCATTTATTGAAAATGGGCTTACATATGAAGCTAGGTTATTAAACTCTTCATAGACCAACCTCTCTACATCAGCCAACCAAGCCTTCTTATTCTTATGGAGGGACACTTCAGAAATACTACCATTAAATATGCGCGTTTGTTGTCTTTGGTGTGGACTTAAAAAAGCCAAAAATGACTTAATAGAAAAAGTAAGGAATACTTCTGATGAATTCGTTAGAGACATAACTTTCTGAAGAGTTTCTTCTGAAATATTCGAATATCCATACTGATCAAGATTAAATAAAGAATTGCGTACTTTTGAGGTCAAAATACGATCTGACATTTCTGCTAGATTCGATTGAAAGTCGCCCTCAAAATACTCTATAAAGTATCTTGCTTTTCCGCCATTATCTGAGAATTCTTCAAGGCAATTTTTGATCAGGACCTTGACAGCTTCTATTGCGTTAGGATCAATATCATTGAAATACAAAAAGAACTGAAAGTCGATTTGTTTGAAACCTTCAATTTGACGTCGGAAGTTAATTTCTGTGCTAACTTCGTTTAAGGCTTTAAGGATGACAAGTGGCGAACCTGATGTACCGCAGGAATATAGACCACCACCACAGAAGCCATCGACGACAGATAATCTAAAATGTTCTTGTTGAGGCAGGCCGCAACGTACATTCACATACTCACGCAGATACTCGTCAAGTATTTCAAGTTTCACTAGCGAATGTGGTTCTATCTTCGCCCCGTTTTGCCAATCATAATGATTGCTAATTACCATAGGCTTGCCTTCTATCAGGCTTAAATTGCACTTTGAACACTTGGCATCTCGTCCCAAGTTTGGCCTTTGAATAAACGTCCGTTGGCCTTTTTAGATCGTTTCTTGTTGTCTTTACCCCAAGTCCCCCACTGCTTAAAGAAAAAAGCAGTCTTACTGTCTAAACAACTATTATAAATTTCATCGATCCATACTTCCTTGACTGGTCGTGCTCTAGAACCACTTTCTCCGCCAACAATCGCCCAATCAATACCCGTTAGATCAACAGAGCCAACACTTCCAATTAGAGGTTCGAACGAAATAAATCGAATAGCTGCTGGAACTGTTTTAAGATAGCTAATGCGATCAATTACTTCGCTATCTTCAACGCTTGTTCCAAGCCAAACATTATTTAAAGGGCTCGACTGTAATTTCGGTACAATTGCTGCCATCCTATCGGGGCGTTTTGTAAGAATTTGGTAATGATGTCTCGGAGTTTTCTCCATCACCTTCCACACTTCGCGTACAAAATCTATTGAAACGCTAGGATGAAAAAGATCACTCATCGAGTTTACAAAAATCTTGCGTGGTTTTCTCCATTTTACAGGAATCTCTAATGAACCGCGATCTTCCCTCACTGAGCCGTTCCAAATTCTTCTTTGGCCCGATTTTCGGGTCAACCCCTTATATTTGGATACCCCCATCGACTCCAAACGATATGCCATTTGCATAGCATAACAGTTCGTGCAGCCAGCCGACATGATTGAGCAACCTGCAACTGGATTCCAAGTAGCGTCAGTCCATTCAATTTTCGTCTCTGCCATCACCACTCCAAGAACACATTCGTCTATGTAGCTCTCTTTCTTGTGTTCACGCAACAAGCCACTCAATATGAATTACAACTAATCTCTGCAATCATTAGAGAAAATACAAGGAAAGTCGGCTTAAGGCCGGGAGTTGACTTCGTAACTACGGGCGGTAAACGGTTATTCGTTACATTCCCACGGATGTCTTTTTACATCCCCAAAGCTGACACTTCTTAACTGATTTATTGGTCGGCTTGATCTATGAAAGTTAAAGAGATGCTAGAGTTTTATCAAAAAGATTGGGAAAATAGGTTGGCAACAGTGCTAGGCTCGCTCGAACGCGTTCAAAAACCTTTCCTTAAAAACTATTGGCAAACATCGGGGTATCCTACGCAAGTAATTTTCAATGGCATTGATGAAACGCCATTTCCATTTGATGACTATATCCAACTTTATGAAGACGCCCGCTTTGCCAGCAAATATGAAAGCACCAAATATTACGAACAACTGTTATCAGCGATGTCACCTGTGCGTGGGGTATTGCGAGATCATCCATGTTTAAGCCGCGTGGTCGGGAAGAACATTGGGGTCGAAGAGTTTCACACTGGGATTCTCAATGGAAGCTCATGGACCAATTTCAATCATCTTATTGCAGGCCTGATGTGGCGAAAATGGTCACGTCGTGAGAAAAGTTTTGAAACCACCGTTTCGGAATTCAACGCGATGCTCCTTCTTGGAATGAGAATGTTGGATCATCCATTGGAAGATGGTTTGGATAAAGGGCTAGATGTAGTGCTCTTCTATGGTGCCAAAATCACGGAGGAGGTAGGGCTTGGTGAGGGGTACAGCTTAATCCCCTTTTTTAAACTTGAGGATTATATTGATCGAAATGCATTGAGAGACATGGCACCGCGACAGGTCGAAGAGCGCAGGTTGGAGCAGTTTTTTGGCGTAGTGCATCCGTTTCGTTGGCGGCCTGAGTTTCGATCCATGAATGATTATCGAGATTCCAAGCCAAGAACGGTGCCACCATTATTTCATCGAAAGACCGCAGAATTTGCAGAGTTGTTAAGCGTTGTCCTCGAGGTTCCAATAACTTGGGTTATGACCCTTGAAGGTTGCATCAACCTCAAAAGCTGCCAACTCTTGGGTAAGGACCATGATTTTGGCAACAAAAGATACGGTCGATTTGTTGGACATTTGCATAGCTCATTTCGGACACCAGTAAGCAGTGATTTAGGTTCAATTGAATACGCGAGGGACATTTTCGCGCGCAAACGGGACTCAGATTACGCAGAGATTGCACCGCTTATCCATCGGCTTTCTAAATCGATGCGAAAGGAAGGTAGGTTCTCTTCAGAGGATAGAGTTTTGGACTTGGCTATTGTCTTGGAGCGCCTATTCAAACCGAACCCAAATCGTAAGGTTGGTACATTGACCCAATTGCAAAACTCGCTTGTGGAATGTCTTGATTGTGACGAAGATGACAAAGATAAGCTTCGGGGCGAAATGAAGCACTTGTATGAAGTCCGCTCCGCCATTGTTCACGGCCCAAATAAAGAGAAAAACAGAACAAGACTAAAAGAGTTGGATAAAGCTTGGCGTGCAGGGTTCAAGTTTACACGTGAGGCAGTTCTTAAGAGTGCCGAGTAACCTTAAACTGCAATACAGTGAGGGCTGTGTCTTTGGGCCGGAAGCACCGATTTAGCTGATAGTTGGGAGTCCGCAAAACGGCCATATTGATACCGTCGGAATGGCCTCCATTGGATATTCTTTCATTTCCTACTGCACGGATATTGCACGGGCTTTCGCGTAACACATTAAATTTATTGAAAAATACACCCAATCCATCATGGGTGCAACAGAGAGTATTTTATGTTTATTTTTCAATGGACTATGGTTCATTGGAAGAACTTAAAAGAAGGACAAAAGTGCGCGGAAACGGATAGAATTGCACGGATTTTGCACGGATTGAAGGAATTGCACGGCTCATGGGAACCACTGTTAAAACAAAAGAAGCAACATGGCGACCCCAAGTCGCGCCGCAAAGGTAAATAACCGACGCACAAATGCGTACAAGCCGCTTTAGTCTTTAAGCTATTCTTCCAATAATTGACCTGTAACCAAATAATGCACCTGTTCTGCAATATTGGTCACTTGATCACCTGAGCGTTCAAGGTTTTTCGAGATGAACAACAGGTGTGTGCAAGGTTCAATGTTGCGGGGGTTTTCCATCATATAGGTTAGAAGTTCGCGGAACAATGCATCGGTTTTATCGTTGATCTCTTGATCTGCTTCACGGGCTTGCATGGCTTTTTCCAAGTCCCGGTTGACGTAAGCTTCCATGACCATATCCAGCATGGCGGCGACTTTATCGGACATTTCCACGATGCTGCGCAAGACGGGTTTTATGGCCGTGAAATTATCAACCTGATGCACACGGTAAGACAGGGTTTTGGCGTAATCGCCCATGCGTTCCAGACTGGTTGAAACCTTCAGAGTTGTAATTGCACTGCGCAAATCTTCAGCCATGGGTTGACGCAGGGCAATCAGGCGGATGGCTTTTTTATCAATGCGCTCTTCCAGCTTGTTAATAGCGCTGTCACCTTCTGACACCGATTTTGCCAACGCATCATCACCGTTTTGCAATGCCTTGGCAGATTGCTTGATTTGCGTTGCAACCATATCGGCCATTGTCACCAACAGGGTTTCTATTTCATTCAGGTCTTTGTCAAACCGTGTCACAATATGCGTGTTTTCCATGGTGTTTTATCCTATCCGACCCGTGATATAATTTTGTGTGCGTTCATCTTGCGGTGAGGTGAAAAGCGTCTTTGTGGCCCCGCTTTCCACCAGATTGCCCATATGAAAAAACGCGGTGCGTTGTGATACGCGTGCGGCTTGCTGCATTGAATGGGTTACAATGATGATGGTGAATTTTTTACGCAGCTCATCAATTAATTCCTCAATGATTGCAGTGGCAATCGGATCAAGTGCCGAGCAAGGTTCATCCATCAAGATCACCTTTGGTTTCACCGCAATGGCGCGCGCAATGCACAAGCGTTGTTGCTGCCCGCCTGACAGGCCCGTGGCGGTTTCAGTCAAGCGATCCTTGACCTCTTCCCACAGGCCCGCTTTGCGCAAAGACCATTCAACTACTTCTTCCATGTCGTCTTTTGTCTTGACCAGCCCGTGTATTTTCGGCCCATAGACGACGTTGTCAAAAATGGATTTTGGAAACGGATTTGGTTTTTGAAACACCATGCCGACATGTGCGCGTAAAGCGACCACATCAACCTCTGGCGCGTAAATGTCTTGTCCCGCGATTTCAATTTGGCCTTCCACACGGCAAATATCGACAAGGTCATTCATCCTGTTGATACAACGCAGAAATGTTGTCTTGCCGCAACCGGACGGGCCGATCAATGATGTGACTTTATGTTCTGGAATATCAAGCGTGATTTTATCCAAAGCCTGCTTGGCACCGTAGAAAACATCCACGTCTTTGGCCGTAATTATGGGTGTTTTTTGCATTACTTAAAACCTTATTTCGTATTTTTTGCGTAGGATTATTGCGATGATGTTCATCAGGACAAGAAAGACCAAAAGCGCAATTATTGCGGCAGAGGTTTTTTCCAGAAAAGCCCGCTCTGGGCTGTCTGCCCATAGGAATATTTGCACCGGCAAGGCGGTTGCCGGTTCCAGAATGCTGCCGGGGATATCAACAATAAAGGCCACCATACCGATCATCAAAAGCGGGGCGGTTTCACCTAATGCCTGCGCCATACCAACGATTGTGCCGGTCAGAAACCCGGGCAATGCAAGAGGTGCGACATGATGAAAAGTCGCCTGCACAGGGCTGGCCCCCATGCCAAGGGCGGCTTCACGAATAGAAGGGGGCACCGCCCGCAGGCTGGCGCGTGCGGCGATAATAATGGTGGGTAGCGTCATCAGTGACAGCACCATGCCGCCAACCAAGGGGGATGAGCGGGGCAGGCCGAAAATGTTCAGAAAAATAGACAAGCCAAGCAGGCCAAAGACGATAGACGGAACCGCCGCCAGGTTGTTGATGTTGATCTCGATCAGGTCAGACCAACGGCCTTTCTTGGCAAATTCCTCTAGGTAGATCGCGGACATGATGCCGATTGGGAACGACAGGGCGAAGCAAATCAGTAGCGATAAAGCCGAGCCAACCAAGGCGCTTAAAATACCTGCCAATTCGGGTTCTCGGCTGTCTCCATTGGTGAAAAATCCAGTGTTGAATACTTGCTTGACCGATAGTGCGTCTATCCAGCTGATTTGCTGATCGTCCAGGCGGCGCCTGCTTTGTGGTTTGTCGCGGTCAATATGACCTTTCATCAGCATATCCACATCATCCGACGCGCTGACCCAAATGGTTTGATTTGCGCCCAACAGGGCTGGGTTTTCCAGTATTTGATCGCGTAATTGAAAACCTGCGTCGGAACTGACCAACGCATAAAGCTTTTTCTTTTGTTTGCGTTTTGTGGCTTCTGGAAATTCTGCGCGCAGGGCCAGTTTGATGATCTTGTCAAAACTGGCACCTTTGATATTGGCGGGGTCGATCATTTCTGCTGATAAATCAACAGTTAAGGCGATTTTCGTCGTTATTAACGCGCCTTTGCCTTGCCAGAAAATGGATGAGACCATGAACACCAGAAATGTCAAAGAGACTGCAATAGCGGCACGCCCCATCCACTGAAACCGTTGTTCGGCGCGGTAGCGGCGGGTCAGGTGTTTTTGCCCCTTCAGAAAATTAACCTCTGTATTAGTCATATTGTTCCCGATACTTTTTAACGATCCGCAAGCTGATATAATTCAGGGCCAATGTGACGATGAACAACAATAATCCCAACGCGAATGCGGACAGGGTTTTGGCACTGTCAAATTCCTGGTCGCCCGTCAGCAGGGCCACAATTTGCGCGGTGATGGTTGTTACCGCCTCTAACGGATTGGCGGTTAGGTTGGCGGCCAGACCTGCGGCCATCACAACGATCATGGTTTCGCCAATGGCGCGTGATGCGGCTAACAACAGGCTGCCGGCAATGCCCGGCAGGGCCGCAGGCAAGATCACCTGTTTGATGGTTTCTGAATGGGTCGCCCCCAGCCCAAGCGAGGCATCGCGCATGGCTTGGGGAACGGCATTAATCACATCGTCCGACAGGGATGAGATCAAGGGCACAATCATAATCCCCATCACCAGACCCGCCGCCAGCGCACTTTCAGAAGACACTTCCAACCCCATGCTGCCGCCCGTCATACGAATGAACGGGGCCACGGTTAGGGCGGCGAAAAAGCCGTAAACGACGGTTGGGATACCCGCTAAAATTTCCAGCATCGGCTTGACCCAGTCACGGGTTCTTTTGGAGGCATATTCCGCCAGAAACACCGCCGAGGCCAGACCCAACGGTGTGGCCACACACATTGCAATCGCCGAGATCAGCAGGGTGCCGGTGAATAGCGGGATCACGCCAAACTTGCCTTCGGCGGCGACCTGATCACTGCGTATTGCGGTTTGTGGTGACCATTCGATAGAGAATAGAAACTCGGTTAGGGGTATTTTTTTAAAGAACTCCAGCGCCTCAAATATCAATGACAGTACAATCCCGATGGTCACGGCAATCGCCACAACGGCACACAGGATCATGGCAAACTTCACAGTAGTTTCCGCCAATTTTGACCGGTTTCCCGCCGTGATGTTAAGGGTGCTTTGGGCTGTGGTACTTTTGGTTGCCATCGGGCATTCCCCAGATTGTGAATTTTCCGAATCTTTCGGCTGCTGTGGGAATACGCAAGTTTTGTAACGGTAAAGTGGATATTGTGTAACAGTTATAAGAAGTAGAAGCTGGCATTGGAAAAGGGGCGTTGCCGCCCCTTTCATATTCAATGGATCGTGGGTTTACATCGCAAGATTGCTTAGGCCAGTGATTTTTTCTGCCCATTCAGTGCGTTCCGCATCGGTCATCGGGATCAGACCTTTGTCAGCAAGATAGCCGTCTTCGCCCCAAGCATTTTCTGATGTGAACTCTGCCAGAAATTCAGTGATGCCGGGAATTAAACCAACGTGATCTTTCTTTACATAGAAGTACAAAGACCGTGACACGGGGTAATCCCCTTCGGCAATCGCTTCAAACTCAGGGGCCACACCGTTGATGGTAGAACCCTGTACCGTGTCTGAATTCTGTTCCAAAAAACTGTAGCCGAATATACCGAATGCATTTGGATTTGCTGCCAGTTTTTGCACGATCAAATTGTCGTTTTCACCCGCTTCAATATACGCACCGTCTTCGCGGATCGTGTGGCATAATGATTTATAGGCTTTTTTGTCTGCTTTCTTGAAGGCTTTGATCCAGGGGAAAGTTTTACAACCACCCTCCATTGCCAATTCAACAAATGCATCACGTGTACCGGATGTTGGCGGTGGGCCCATCACTTCGATTTTTATCGCAGGAAGTGACGCATTAACCTGATCCCAAGTTGTATAAGGGTTTGGCTGTACTTCGCCGTCTACGCCTGTTGGTACATTTTTGGCCAAAGCCAGAAACAGATCAGCCAAGGTTACATCGAATTGTGTTGATGCTACTGAATTGGCAAAGACGATACCGTCATACCCTATTTTAGCTTCCACAATATCAGTGATACCGTTGGCGGCACATCTTTCAACTTCAGAAGATTTAATGCGGCGCGATGCGTTGGTGATGTCTGGGTAAGCTTCGCCAATGCCTGCACAAAATAGTTTCAAACCACCACCTGAGCCGGTTGATTCAACGACGGGTGTTTTGAAATCTGTGTTTTTGCCAAAGCGTTCTGCAACTGTGGTTGCGAACGGGAATACGGTTGAAGATCCAACGATCTTTAGCTGATCGCGGCCAGCAAATGCTGGCGCGGCGGTGACTGTTGCCAGTGCAACGGCCGTAAGTGTAAGAGTTTTCATGAACATATGTTCGACCTCTGATTTGTTAAAACGATCCGATTCCTTTCGGATGCGTCAAACTTAAGCCGCGTTTGTGACAACAACTTTTCAATCAGGTAACATTTTTATGAAGTGTAAATTGGGCCTGCCACGGAATTGTGCCATGCCTTTAACGCATGTTATACATTTGCATTTAATCAGGGGCAAACCCTGCCAGCAGATGTTTTATACCCAAGACCGCGCCAACCACGATTGCAGTTAATGTGACGGGGGCGGAATAGGCCAATGTTGAAAACGCGCTGACACCTTGGCCGATGGAGCAACCTACAGCGATGACACCGCCGATGCCCATCAGGCAGGCCCCGAACACTTGGCGGCCCAATTCGCGGGGGTCTTCGCAGGCTTCCCACCGGAAGTGGCCTTTGATGTGAGAGCCGATAAAGGCCCCGATCATGACGCCCAGAACCGAGCCTGTGGCAAAGCCGAAACCGGCACCTGATGATGTCATGATGTATAATAGTGTGGCCCCAAGCGGGGCGGTGAAGGTGTGGCCGCGCACAAGGATTTCTTCAAAGCTGGCTTCGCGCAGGACACTTGTACCCCAAAAGGCGCTTGTGATGGCAAGGCCTGCGGCGATGCCCCAGAATATTTCAACCCGGCGCTGTCTTAGGGGGGCGTAAACCAGGGCCCATAAGATCAGGGCGGCGGCGATGAGGGTAGCAAATATCAGTGGCGGGGCGCCGGTTATGTCTGACAATAGATGTGCAATGCCTTGTGGGGCGTTGGCATCACTTGTTGGAAATAGTTTAATCCGCAAAGGTGCCAAGGGGCCGTTCAAGGTGAAAAAGCCGGAAATGGCGATCACGATGACCACAACCATTGCGCGCAGATCGCCGCCGCCGAAACGGGCCAATGCGCCAAAGCCGCAGTTGCCTGAAAAAGCCATGCCGTAGCCGAAGATCAGACCGCCAGCGATGCTGGCAACCGGGTTCCATTGAACGCGGTGATAAAGGGTTTGGCTTATTTCCATCTGCCCAAGGGCATCTAATACAAAAACGCTGAGAATTGCTGTTCCCAGAACAATGCCCCAAACCCGCAAGCGGCGTTGATCGTGGCCCATGAAGGCACTTTCTATCGCCCCGAATGTGCAAAATTCACCTAACCGTGCGGCAAGGCCCAGAACGGTGCCGCCAGCAATACCCAAAAGGGCAGACAGGAACATATAACTCATCTTTGCGCCCTCCCAAACGTCAAGATATCTGCCCCTAAGTCGTGCTGCAAAACTCTTCGTAAAGCAGGCTGATCAATTTATAGACTTTGGGGTCTTTTATCGTATAATAGATCGCTTTGCCATCGCGGCGATAATCCACGATGCCTTCCAGCCGCAAACGGGCCAGTTGCTGGCTGACGGCGGCTTGGCGTGACGACAACAGGTTTTCCAGTTCCGTCACTGATTTTTCGCCTTTTATCAGATGGCACAGGATCATCAAACGGCCCTCATGAGCCATGGCTTTCAAAAAGCCAGCGGCGGCACGACCGTTGTCGAACATCTCATCTATATCAAAGCGTTCTTTTAAGTCTTCGTCCAAGCCCATCTTAAAACCCTTGCAACTCATCTTCTACTGCGGCAATGCCTGCGCGCGCACATGCATCATCTATATCACCACCTGGGGCACCTGATACGCCAATTCCACCTACAATGCTACCCTCTGCTTCAACCGGTACACCGCCCCCCAAAGGCAGGGCTTGTGAGATAAAGCGGATGCCGTATGCTTCTTTGCCCGCTTGGGTGGTTTCGCTGAAACTTAGGGTGTCTGTACGAAAGCTGACGGATGTCCAGGCTTTGCGTCGGGCGGTTTCTTCAACATGCGGGCCTGCGAAACGGTCACGCACGAATGCCTGGGTTACGCCGAAACGGTCTACGACGGAAACACCCACCATATAACCGCCTGCGCGACAATGTTCCATTGCGGCAACGGCCATTTTTATCGCTACTTCAGGTTTCACAACTTTAAATTCAACAAAGGCGTCGTCTGCACCGGCATAAAGTGGCGTGGCAAAGAACAGGGCGGCGGTAAGTAGTTTTTTCATGATGCGTCTTTCGCGGTTTGGAATTCAGGTAGGGGTTGCAGGATGCGGCCAAGAAGGCCCCAGAAGAAATCTTGCCCAGGGTATCCTTCGATGCGGCCAACTTCCTGACCGTCATCAATGACAATAAATGTGGGGGTGTAAACGGGGCGGGTTTTCAGTGTCAGTGTTTTGGGAATCGGGTCATGCACATCAAGCCTGACCAAGGGGGCTGTGCGGCCTTCTTGGGTTTTGGGGTAAATATCCGCCAGCTCAGCATTCCACTTGGCGCACCAATAACAACCGTCTTCTTCAAACATCAAAAGTTGCACCTCTCCGGCCCAAACGGGCGGGGGGGATAAAAGAAGTATCAATGCAAGTATTCGTGTCATCATTGACGGGGCCTAAATAACATATATAAAAATTGTAATATGTTTTTGGGTTGAGGACAAGTATAGATGCTGTTGGATATTTCATTTGGGGGGGCAATTATTGCAGGGTTGTTGAGCTTTTTCTCACCTTGCATCTTGCCGATTGTGCCGTTTTACCTGTGTTATATGGCTGGTATCAGCATGTCTGATTTGCAAGGCCGCGATGGCATTCCTGCCAGTACGCACCGAAAACTGGTCTTTGCCAGCATATGTTTTGCTCTTGGTGTGACCACAATCTTTGTGCTTTTGGGCCTTGGGGCCACCGCCTTGGGGCAGGCGTTCCGCATGTGGAAACAGGAATTGGCCTATGTATCCGCCGCTTTTTTGTTCACATTCGGGCTGCATTTTCTGGGCCTGATCCGCATTCCGCTATTGTACCGAGAGGCGCGTATGGAAGCGAAAACTGATCCGTCAACGCTGGTAGGTTCCTATATCATGGGCCTTGCTTTCGGCTTTGGCTGGACGCCGTGCGTGGGCCCCGCACTGGCGGCCATTTTGATGGTGGCAAGCGGCATGGGCGACATGGTGCAAGGCGGGTTATTGTTGTTGGTCTACGGGCTGGCGATGACGCTGCCTTTTGTTATTGCCGCGATTTTCGCCAAACCGTTTTTACGCTGGATGCAGCGTAACCGTAAATATCTGGGGCATGTGGAAAAGGCGATGGGGGTGATGCTGATCCTGTTTGCGGTGCTGATCGCCACCAATACTATGAACTATATCGCTAACCTGATGCTTGAATATATCCCGTGGTTTTCCACAGTTGGATAGGAGAATATGATGCGTATTTTAACACTGATACTGGCCTTGGTTTTGGCGGCACCTTTGGCGGCGGCGGAATTGGGCGGTGATGGTTTGCACAAGACCGCATGGATGCGTAATACATTCAAAGACATGGCCGAGGATTTGGGCGAGGCCAATTCTGAGGGCAAACGTATGCTGATTATGTTTGAACAGCGCGGCTGTATCTATTGCACCCAGATGCATGAAGAGGTTTTTCCTGATCCCGTGATCACCAAATACATCGAAGACAATTATTTTGTGGTGCAGATGAACCTGTTTGGCGATGAAGAGGTGACGGATTTTGACGGCACTGTGCTAACCGAGAAAAACATGGCAAGCCGTTGGGGTGTGGTGTTCACGCCGACGATGCTGTTTATGCCAGAAAATATACCCGCCGCCGGTAAAACGGCCGGGCAAGCGGCGGTGATGATGATGCCCGGCGCGTTTCATAAAGGCACTACACTGGATTTGCTGAGTTTCGTGGTGGAAAAAGGCTATGAGGGTGATGAGCATTTCCAGAAGTATCATGCGCGGATGATACAGAAACGTGCGGCGCAGAATTAAGCGTTAAAGGCCCACTGGAAAACAGCAGGCCTTTAGGGGTGTATTATTCAAATTCCATCTGTTCATAGACGCGGCCTGCATTTTTGGTGGCCAGTTCTTCGAACGTGTCCAGATGCGCGTAAGGCGATTGGTCGACGTAATAGGCCTCGGCCAGTGTGCCGCCGTTTTCCAGCAATTCACCGACTTTGCCGCGCAGATAGATCAGATAATCGCGGGTATAGCGGCGTACTTGGGCCATGTTGGTGGGGTGGCCGTGGCCGGGGATAACGTAAAGCGCCCCCAGTTTTTCAAATTCGGCATCCCATGTTTCTAGCCAGTCGGCGGTCAGGGTATCTTCAAAGATCGGCAGCATACGTTCGTGAAAGGCCATGTCGCCTGAGATCACCAGTTTTTGTTCCGGTAACCAGACCACAACATCGCCCGGACTGTGGCTGGGGCCAAGGTTCAGCACCTCTATTTTATAATCGCCCATCTCAATCAAATATTTATCTTCAAAGGTAATCGTTGGCGCGGTCAGTTCAGTGCCTTCGGCTTTTTCTTTGTTGGAACGTTGCATGGCTTGCAGGCTTAGATAGCCGGTTTCATCAAATACACGGGCGGCATCGACATGGGCCAGGATCGGCACGCCTTGTTCGGCCCAATAACCATTGCCCAGCATCGCGTGGCCCTGACCGTTTTCGTTGATCACAAGTTTCACAGGTTGATCTGTCAGTGCCTTGATTTCATCATGCAGGGCTTTGGCCAGCAGATAGGCGGCACTGCCGTTGATCACGATAACGCCATCGCCCGTGATAATGAACGACAGATTATTGTTGTGACCGGAATTTTCATAACCCGGGGGGGCAGTGGCCCCGATGGCGGAATAGATGTTGGGGATAAATTCCACGGGCTTAGAATAAAGCAGTGAGTCGGGATATTGATCTGGAATATYTTCRCTGGCATAGGCGAAAGGCGCTGTAATCATGGCTATGATGARGCATATTGAAAATTTCATGTRCGGGTTCCCTTGCTTTAAACGGATGTCTTTACARRCATATAGMCGANYAATNTGWTKRGRYGCGACACRATACATGCACAAATTAGAATTTGTATTGTAATSATCACGKTTTCGTWATAKAAACRYRGGTAGCTATAAANGATAATACAGCAAACGGGAGGAAACTGTATGCAGCGCATACTATTTGCAGCACTAGGATCTGCATTGATTTCAACGGCAACATTGGCCGCAGAGGTTGCACCGAAAAGTGTAGCATTTGGCGAAAACGGTCAGGTTGAAGTATCACTAACAGGTGTCGCAGGCGATGCGATGGCAGGCAAAGAGGCCTTTGTCGGCCGCAAACTTGGCAACTGTTTGGCGTGTCATGTAAATGATGACGCATCCGAGTTGTCCTTCCACGGTGAAGTTGGYCCGCCCTTGAACGGTGTGGCTGATCGTTGGACTGCAGCGGAATTGCGCGGTATTGTGGTGAACTCAAAGATGACTTTTGAAGGTACTATTATGCCCGCTTTCTACCGTGATAGCGGCTACCGCATTTTGGGGAAATTTGTAGGCACAACCATTCTTTCAGCCCAGCAGGTTGAAGATGTGATTGCTTACTTGCAAACATTAAAAGAGGAGTAACGGCATGAACCTTACAAGACGTAATGCCCTAGCACTGGGCGGGGCGGCAATCGTTGTTTCCCTGGTTCCGGTAAATGCAGCCTTTGCTGCAACAGACCTGACAATGGCAGACATTGCCGCCTTTACAGGTGGTGCAGATGTGACCGAAGGCGGGATTGAACTGACAACACCTGAAATTGCTGAAAACGGCAACACAGTGCCGATCGCGTTTTCCGCACCTGGTGCAAAACGTGTGATCATTCTGGCTGACGGCAATCCAAGCCCGGGTGTGGCGACCTTCAGTTTTTCTGAAATGGCAATATCCGAAGGCTCAACACGTATTCGTTTGGCAACAACACAAGATGTGATTGTTGTCGCAGAACTGGCAGACGGCACTTACACACAAGTGGCTAAATCAGTTAAAGTAACCATCGGCGGCTGCGGCGGCTGATTTCGGGAAATAGGAGATAAAACAATGGCTAAACCTCGTGTAAAAGTACCGAAAACTGCGGCAGCAGGTGAAGTGGTTACTATTAAGTCACTGATCGATCACAAGATGGATTCAGGTCAAGCGAAAGACAAAGAAGGTAATCTTATACCGCGCAAAATCATCAATGCGTTTTCTGCGACCTTTAATGGCGTAGAAGTGATGAGCGTGAAATTAGAACCTGCAATTTCTACCAACCCCTATTTCAAGTTCAGTTTTAAAGTGCCTGAAACCGGTGATTTGGTATTCAAATGGGTCGACGACGACGGCACCGTTACGGAAAAAACAAAAACAATCACCGTTGAATAAGTGTCGGGTTTGGGAGGACCAAATATGAATAAACTGATAAAAGCTTTTGCTTATACAGCCCTTGGCGTTGCTTTTGCGACGACCGCTTATGCAGGCGAAAATAAAGCCTTGGTGATCAATGAAGAGATCACCATTCCGACACATGCAGCGGCCTATGAAGGCAGCCCGTTGGATGAATTGATTTCCGGCTGGGAGTTCAGAAAAGCGGAAACGCAAGCATTGCAAATGGATGATTTCGACAATCCTGCATTCATCTTTATTGATAAGGCAAAAGATGAGTTTGCCAAGGTTGACGGTTCTGAAGGTAAATCCTGTGCGTCATGTCACGAAGATGTTGAAAGCTTCAAAGGCCTGCGCACGGAGTTGCCACGCTGGAACGAAGCCAAAGGCAAAATGTATGCGATGGAAAACTACATTAATGATTGTAGAACCGAACGCATGGGTGCTGACGCTTGGAAATGGTCAAAAAGTAAGATGACTTCTATGACTGCCTTGATCAGCTTGCAATCACGTGGGCTACCGATGGCTGTGAAAACAGATGGGCCTGCAGCGGCTGCTTACGAAATGGGTAAAGCGCTGTATTACAAACGTGTTGGCCAGCTGGATATGGCATGTTCAAATTGTCACGAAGACAATTACGGCGTGATGATCCGTGCCGATAACCTGTCACAGGGTCAAACCAACGGATTTCCAACATATCGTTTGAAAAACTCTAAGATCAATTCAACACACGCGCGTTTCAAGGGTTGCATGAAGAACATTCGTGCGGAACCTTACGGACAAGGCTCTGACGAGTTTACGGCACTTGAGTTGTATGTCGCCTCTCGCGGTAATGGTCTTGCTGTCGAAAGTCCTGCAGTACGCAACTAGTCTTATTGGCCCTGTGCATTGTGATGATGCGCAGGGTTTCTTCTTTCTAAAACATTCAAAAACTTGAATACATAGGTATAACAACATGATATCTCGCCGTGATTTTTTGCAAGCCACTGTTGCCGCTTCCGCTATTTTTGGCTCTGCTGGTTGGGCGCGCGCTGGCGCACAACAAACGCTGACACAAGACAAATTGCTGGAGTTTGATACTACGGGCAATGTAACGCTGATCCATATCACGGATATTCACGGCCAGCTGAAGCCGGTTTATTTCCGCGAGCCAGAGATCAATCTGGGCATGGGCGTGGTAAACGGTTTGCCACCGCATGTGACAGGTGCCGATTTTCTGAAGATGTTCAACATGAAGCCGGGTTCCCCTGATGCCTACGCGCTGACCTATAATGATTTTACCACTTTGGCGAAATCATACGGCAAAATGGGCGGGCTTGATCGGGCTGCCACCGTGATCAATTCAATTCGCGCTGACCGCCCTGAAGCATTGTTGCTGGATGGTGGGGATACTTGGCAGGGGTCATATACGACGCATCAAACAAAAGGTCAGGATATGGTCAATGTGATGAACGCATTAAAGCCTGATGCGATGACCAGCCACTGGGAATTCACTTTGGGCATCGACCGTGTGAACGAGATTGTTGAAACATTGGATTTTCCGTTTCTAGGCGCCAATATTTTTGATAACGAGTGGGAAGAACCCGCTTATGACCCTTATAAAATGTTTGAACGGGGCGGCGTGAAAATTGCCGTTATCGGGCAAGCTTTCCCGTATATGCCTATTGCCAATCCCGGTTGGATGTTCCCGGGCCTTAGCTTTGGTGTGCGTGAAGAACGCATGGCCGAGGTTGTGGCTGAAGTGAAAGCCAAAGGGGCTGAACTGGTGGTGCTGCTTTCACACAACGGCTTTGATGTGGATCGTAAACTGGCGGCGCGTGTTGACGGTATTGATGTGATCCTGACGGGTCACACCCATGATGCGCTGCCTGAGCCTGTTATGGTGAATAAAACCATGCTGATCGCGTCGGGTTCCAACGGTAAATTTATCACGCGCCTTGAT
Organism: Amylibacter sp.; assembly: GCA_016764475.1. Lineage (GTDB taxonomy): Bacteria > Pseudomonadota > Alphaproteobacteria > Rhodobacterales > Rhodobacteraceae > Amylibacter. The sequence continues at coordinate 19,571 of JAESRV010000004.1, read as the reverse complement.
CTGGATGTACGCGACGGCAAGGTTATGGGCTTTGCCCATAAACTGATCCCGATATTTTCAGATGTAATCACGCCGGATGCCTCTGTTGCGGCCTTGATTGATGAGCAACGCGCACCGTTTAAAAGCCAGCTTTCAGAAGTTCTGGGCACCACAACTAACGAGCTGTATCGCCGGGGTAATTTCAACGGTACATGGGATGATTTAATCTGTAATGCGCTGATTGAAGAACGCGAGGCGGACATTGCCTTGTCACCGGGTTTCCGTTGGGGGCCAAGCCTGATCGCGGGTCAGGAAATTACCCGTGAAGATCTGCACAATGCAACAGCCATGAGTTATCCAGCCGCGTACCGCTCTGAAATGACTGGTGAATTAATCCATACGATTTTGGAAGATGTGGCCGACAACCTGTTCAACCCTGACCCGTATTACCAACAAGGTGGTGATATGGTGCGCGTCGGTGGCATGGGCTATTCGATTGATGTGACCAAGCCGCAAGGCAGCCGTATTACGCAGATGACCATGCTGAAAACCGGCGAGTTGGTTGTGCCTGATAAAAGCTACACAGTGGCAGGCTGGGCTTCGGTGAATGAAGCAACAGAAGGGCCTGCGATCTGGGATGTAACGGAAGCCTGGATCAAGAAACAAGGCACCGTCACCATTGATCCTAACACATCTGTCAAAGTGACAGGAGCCTGATTGAAATGAATTTTACGACGATGACAAGGGGGTTTTATGACACATAAACCAACACGCAGGGGCTTTCTAAAAGCAGGCGTTGCAGCAGGTGCTGGATTGGCCGCAGGACAAGCCGCCGCTGGCAATGATCCGCTCATTACCGAAACCCAAGAGTGGCGACAGTCACTTGGTTTTGGTGTGGATGAACGCCCATACGGCCTGCCGTCAGAATTTCAGAAACACGTTAAGCGCCGCTCGGTGCCGTGGTTGACAGCTGATCCTATCAGCTCGATCAATTTTACGCCACTTCATGAGCTTGACGGCATTATCACGCCCAACGGTTTGTGCTTTGAGCGGCACCATGGCGGGGCGGCTGAATATGACCCTGCATCGCACCGTTTGATGATCAATGGCATGGTAGACAAGGAACTTGTCTTTACCATGGAAGACATCATGCGCTTCCCGCGCGAAAACCACGTTTACTTTCTGGAATGCGCTGCCAACACTGGCATGGAATGGCGCGGCGCGCAGTTGAACGGCTGCCAGTTTACCCACGGTATGATCCATAACGTGATGTATACGGGCATTCCGTTGCGGTTGCTTCTGGAAGAGGCTGGCGTGAAGGCAGATGGCAAATGGCTGTTGGCTGAAGGGGCGGATGCCAGTGGCATGACGCGCTCTATTCCAATGGAAAAAGCATTGGATGATTGTCTGGTCGCGTTCAAAATGAACGGTGAGGCTTTGCGCCCCGAACAGGGCTATCCGCTACGGTTGGTTGTACCCGGTTGGGAAGGCAATATGTGGATCAAATGGTTGCGCCGTTTGGAAGTGGGGGATCAGCCTTGGCATCACCGCGAAGAAACCTCTAAATACACTGACTTGCTGGCCGACGGCAAAGCGCGGCGCTTTACCTGGGTGATGGATGCGAAATCTGTGATCACCAACCCAAGCCCGCAAGCCCCCATTACACATGGGCCGGGGCCGACTGTTTTGACAGGTGTTGCATGGTCGGGCCACGGCACAATTCCGCAGGTTGATGTTACCATTGATGGCGGCAAAAACTGGCACAAAGCCCGCATGTCTGGCCCGTCTTTGGACAAGTCTATGCACCGTTTTTACTATGAGTTCGATTGGGATGGGTCTGAATTACTGTTGCAAAGCCGTGCGCATGATAGCACGGGCTATGTGCAACCGACTAAGGACGAATTACGCGCCATTCGCGGTACCAATTCAATTTACCACAACAATGCCATTCAAACATGGTTTGTGAACAAGGAAGGGGTCGCGGAAAATGTCGAAATTTCTTAAAGTCCTGATCGCAGTAAGTTTTATAGCATCCCCTGTGATGGCGGGCTCTTTGGGCCTAGGCCGTGCGGCCACGCCTGATGAGGTTGCGGCTTGGAATACAGACATCCGCCCTGACGGGATGGGCCTGCCTGTGGGCAGTGGCTCGGTTGCTGATGGTGAAGAGATTTTTGCAGAAAAATGCGCCGCATGCCATGGTGATTTTGGCGAAGCGGTTGGCCGTTGGCCTGTACTGGCAGGCGGTCATGGCTCTTTGTCAGATGCGCGTCCGGTAAAAACCGTTGGGTCTTATTGGCCTTACCTGTCTACGGTTTATGATTACGTGTACCGCGCCATGCCATTTGGCAATGCAGCTTCATTGACGGCTGACGAAACCTACGCGATTGTGGCCTACATCATGTATGTAAATGACACTGTGGATGATGAATCATTTGTTCTTTCAAATAAAAACTTTCTGGATATTCCGCAGGAAAATGTAGATGGGTTTTTCATGGATGACCGGGATAAGGTCGAGTATCCGAAATTCAGCCAAGTTGCCTGTATGACAGATTGCAAAGCAACGGTTGAAATCACCAAGCGCGCGGCCGTTGTTGATGTGACACCCGAAGAAACGGCGGCAGCTGCGGCAGAGGCGAAGATGAAAGTTGCCACTGCTGAAGCGGCTGAACCTGAGGCAACACCTGCGTTGGACGCCGAACTGGTTGCCGCTGGCAAAAAAGTGTTCAAGAAATGCAAGAGCTGCCACAAGGTTGGTGAGGGTGCCAAGAACGGCGTTGGCCCACAACTGAACGGTATATTAGGGCGTGCGGCTGCCAGCCAGGATGGCTTTAAATACTCAAAGGCGATGAAGGCAGAAGCTGATGCCGGTCTGGTTTGGGATGAAGCAAAACTTCGCACGTTCCTGAAAAAGCCTAAAGCTATGATCAAAAAGACAAAAATGTCTTTCAATGGTCTGAAAAAAGACAAGCAGATTGATGGTATTATCGAGTATCTGAAATCTGTTTCACAATAATACCAATACCAGCATTAAGACTAAAAACGGCACCTTTCGGGGTGCCGTTTTGCGTTTATATTAACATATTCAAATATGTTGTATTGTTGTCTAAATTGCACTATATTGCATGAATGTTGGGGAAGCATATCTTGGTAATAATGGCAGTAGCCTGCCCATCTTATGCTTTTGCAGGTGCCGCTGAACGTGGCGAAATGGTATTTAAAAAATGCCGCAGTTGCCATGAGGTGGGAACTTTCGCAAAGGCCAAAGTCGGCCCGCCTTTGAATGATCTGATCGGTCGTGTTGCAGGTAGCCACGCGAACGTTAAATATTCTAAAGCCATGGTTGCAGCGGGTAAGGATGGGTTGGTGTGGACGGAAGAGGTTCTTGATCAATATCTGACCCGCCCGCGCGATATTGTGCCTAAAACAAACATGACATTCAGGGGCCTGAAAAAGCCAGAAGACCGGGCCGATGTTATCGCCTATCTGAAAACCTTTCTTTCGGATGAGATTATCGTTTCGGCAAGTAACGATCCCGATGTCAGCCCTGATATTCTAACCATTGCAGGTGATCCTGAATATGGCGAATATTTAAGCGGCACATGTGTGACCTGCCATCAGGTGGATGGCACTGATCAGGGTCTGCCCTCTATTACCGGTTGGCCGCAATCGTCTTTTGTGACCGTCTTGCACGCCTACAAAACCAAACACCGCGAAAACCCTGTGATGCAACAATTCGCAGGCGCGTTATCCAACGATGAGATAGCAGCTTTGGCTGCATATTTTCAAAGCGTGCCCTAAAGGCACATGTTCCAGGGAGGGACTTATTATGAAGTTGAATAGAAGATTATTTATGGGAACAACCGTGGCGGCCGCCGCATCACTTTCAGCACCGATGGTGCTGTCGGCAAGTGGCAAACCAAGGGTTGTGGTTGTCGGTGGCGGGGCAGGCGGTGCAACCGCAGCACGCTATATTGCCAAGGGCAGCAAAGGGGCGATTGATGTGACATTGATCGAGCCTACACGCACTTACTACACCTGCTTTTTCTCAAACCTATACATTGGCGGTTTGCGCGATTTCAGCTCACTTGGCCACACATACGGCAAGTTGGCCGCTGATTATGGCATTAATGTTGTGCATGACTGGGCAATAGGTGTTGATCGCGATGCCAAGACTGTCATGCTGGCAGGGGGTGATAAAATACCATATGACCGTTTGATCCTGTCACCTGGCATTGATTTTGTCGATGGTGCGGTTGAAGGTTGGGATGTGTCTGCGCAAAATAAAATGCCACACGCGTTTAAAGCCGGTTCTCAGACGCAGCTTTTGAAAGCGCAGATAGAGGCGATGCCACAGGGCGGCACTTTTGCTATGGTTGCCCCACCCAATCCGTTCCGCTGCCCCCCCGGGCCTTATGAGCGGGTTTCGATGATAGCACACGTGCTGAAACAGAAAAATCCGACAGCCAAAATTCTGATCGCCGATCCTAAGCCGAAGTTTTCAAAAATGGCCTTGTTCCAAGATGGTTGGGCCGAGCATTATGAGGGTATGATCGACTGGGTTGGCCCTGATTTCGGCGGTGATCTTGTTTCAGTGAACCCTGATGAGATGACGTTGACCATTGATGGCGAGGTTAACAAGGTTGATGTGTGTAACGTTATTCCTGCAATGAAAGCGGGCCGCATTGCCGAGATTGCAGGTGTGACCAACGACAAAGGCTGGGCACCTGTGAATGCGATTGATATGTCTTCGAAAATGGATGCCAATATCTATGTGTTAGGGGATTCTGCCCAACAAGGTGATATGCCGAAGTCTGGCTTTTCGGCCAATTCACAAGCCAAGGTTTGCGCCAATGCGGTGCGCGGTTCATTGACAGGGTCTAAAGTGTTTCCTGCCAAATTCTCTAACACATGCTGGTCTTTGATTGATACCAATGACGGCGTGAAAGTGGGGGCCACTTATCAAGCCACCGATGAGAAGATTGCAAAAATCGAAGGCTTTGTTTCTAAAGTTGGCGAAAGTGCCGAGACGCGCCAAACCACTTATGAAGAAAGCGTTGGCTGGTATAGTGGCATCACTGCCGATATGTTTGGCTGATACTAAAGCGGCAAGGCTACTGCATATGGCCTTGCCCAAACTGTGATTTCCGAAATTTATGGATATGTGTTAGCTTCAATATGGGAGGCTACTTATGGACCGACGACTTTTTCTAAGCACACTTGCAGCAAGCCCATTGGTTGGCATGGCACAAGCCGCAACAATCGGTGGCGACGGGTTGCACAAACAAGACTGGTTTTTAGACAGTTTTCTGGAAATGCCTGACGATTTGGCCGAGGCCGCAGAGAGCGGCAAACACCTGTTGATACTTTTTGAACAACAGGGCTGCCCCTATTGCCGCGAACTGCACGAAGTAAACTTTGCCCGCACTGAAATCACCGATTATATGCAAGAGCATTTTGCGGTGGTCCAACTTGATATGTTTGGTGCCCGAGAAGTGCTTGATTTTGATGGGGAAACACTGGAAGAGCGGGATATAGCAGGCAAATGGGCGGTGAACTTTACGCCAACCACCCTGATATTTGCGGCTGAAAACAAAGGGGCGAAAACCGCGCGAGATGCCGAAGTATTTCGGTTGCCGGGGTATTTGAAGCCGTTCCATTATCTGTCTTCGCTTGAATATGTTGTCACCGGAATTTACAAAGAAAAACCGTTTCAGCGTTATTTGCAGGACAAGTTTGCAGAGCTGGAAACCAAGGGCATTAAACCAGATGTCTGGTAGAAAATTTTCAGGGATCATGTTTGATTTTTTATCATTACCCCTGTAGGTTATAGCTTATGAAAAAACTTCTTATGATAAGCGCCGCTGTCTTGGTCACAAGCCATGCGTATGCTGACCCCCCCGTGATTTACCCATATGACGGCAGCTTTGACGATGCCACGTTCAGTGTTGAAGATGCCATTGTCAGCAAAGGTCTGGTGATAGATTATATCAGCCACACAGGCGAGATGCTGAACCGTACAGGTGCAGACCTTGGGGCCACTAAAGAGATATTCAAATCCGCCGACATATTTTTGTTTTGCTCTGCGGTTGTATCGCGCAAAATGATGGAAGCAGACCCTTTGAACATTGCCCATTGCCCCTATTCAATTTTCGTTTTCGAAAATGAAGACGGTGTGACAATCGGCCATCGCAATTACCCCGATGGGGTGATGCAGCAGGTTCAGGATTTACTGTCAGGCATCGTTAAAACGGCGGTTGACGGGTAAGCGCAACAGACCCTATTTAAATTTGTTTTTCGAGCGTAATTTGATCGCAGTAACCGCGTTTTGAAACCCGTATGCGATCAGTAATCCTAAAAATATTGCAGGTAAATCAATGACTTGTGCAAGGCTTGGCAGGCCTATCAGGATTTGCAGTAGCAGCCAGCTGATAACGCTGATTATGGCAATGCCCGAAAGCGTGATCAAGGAATGTTGCCATTGGTTTTCAGAGGGCCAGATTTTACGGGCCGCCCAGATCAGGCCAAGGCCGACCAAGAAGGACAGAAATATGGTTTGGTAGAAGGTCAAGATCAGTTCCCATCGGCAGATATGTGTGAATGCAGCCATAAAGGCGTTCTTTCGCTGATGCAAGCAATGTCGGTTTGACGCGAGCGGACGGGCTGCTAGGTTAAGGCAAAATAACAGGAGAGATATAATGAGATTTGCCCATACAATGATCCGGGTCAGCGACTTGGATGCATCTTTGGATTTTTGGTGCAACAAGATGGGCATGGTGGAAACCCGCCGTCACGAATACCCCGATGGTAAGTTCACCTTGATCTTTCTTGCGGCCCCTGCAGATGAAGAAACCGCCCGTAAAACCGCCGCCCCTGAAATTGAACTGACGTATAACTGGGACAGTGATGAAGTGCTGGAAACAGGCCGCGCATGGGGCCATATCGCGTTTCGCTGTGAAGATATTTATCTAGCTTGCAAAGATTTGATGGCCAAGGGTGTTGAGATAAACCGCCCGCCACGTGACGGGCATTTGGCATTTGTGAAATCACCCGACAATATTTCGGTTGAACTGATCCAGGAAGGTGAGGCTTTGCAACCGGTAGAGCCTTGGGCCTCTATGGAAAATGTCGGTAGCTGGTAGCAGACCTTTTACCGTGAAGTACGGGCGGCTAGCTGGCGGTGGATTGGGTTTCATCACCCGGTTTGGCTGCGCCCAGTTCAATATAAAAAGTCGTGCCTTTTCCCAATTCGCTGGAAAAATCGATGTTGCCCACATGGCCATCCATAATTTTTTTGGTGATATACATTCCCAAACCAGTGCCACCAACTTTGCGCTGGTTTGATCCGTTAACCTGTTCAAACTGTGCAAAGACTTTATGTTTTGCATCGTGGGGAATACCTTCGCCGTAATCTTTGATTGAAATACGGACTTTCGAGGAGCCATTTTCAAGTAAAATTTCAACAGTGCCACCTGATTTTGAAAACTTTACGGCGTTTGACAGTACATTTGCCATGACCTGCATCAACCGATTATAATCGGCATTCACATATACTGCATTATCCAGGCCGGATGTTTTAAACATAATGTTCATTGAACTTTGGTAGTTTCTGTTTGCTTCTACCGCTTCTTTAACCAGTTTGGTTATGTCGATAGGGGATATATCCATAACCATTTTGCCGGCTTCAAATTTTTGAATATCCAACAGGTCATTGATCAGGGCTACAAGCCGTGTGCAATTATTATTAGCAATCGTTACCAGGCCTTTAATGGATGGAACAATGTTTCCCACCTTGCCACTTTCAATTAACTCCAGCGCCCCCTTGATCGAGGTTAAGGGGGTGCGCAGTTCATGGCTGACAACCGAAACAAACTGCGACTGTAAATTATACAGGTTTTCCGCGCGGTTCCGTTGGTGTTCCAGCTCAAACAGCTGATCAAGGTTTTTCATATACAAACGCAAAATACTGCGTGAGCAATCGAAAACAAAATACATGACACATAGTACCGTTATCAGTTGTAGCCATAGATCTGAACTTAACGGCGGCTGTATCTGCCATAGGTCATAAAGTGTGATATACAGAAACGTGAACCCGTATATAGCCAGGCGGGTGATAAGGGTATTCATAAGTTGGTGATAATTTACCGCTGCGAATAAAGATGCGATAAACAAGATGGTCAGCGGGGTGAAGTGCACTGTGGTGCCTTCATAATGCGCAAGCAAAATCATCAAGGCACTGATGGCCGCCGAATTCAGCGCGGCAAAAATGGTAAGCATGCGGATGAACTTAACCGCATTTTCTGCATCTTGATCGTCTTTTTCCAGGCCGGCTTCCCATTTCAAAACGCATCGCGAAATATAAAGTTCAAAACATTCAGAACCCAGAATAAGCAGATATAAGGGGACAGTAATATACGGGGTGTAATAATAACTGGTAAACAAAGCCACTACCAAAAACATGATTTGTTTTTGCCAAGTGAAATAGATGCTCCTGCGGGCCAGGCTTTTTAATCGTCTTTTACGGTATTTCATAATCGCGGTCTGCTTTGAATATTGCCATCAATAAAGTTTAATACGCTGGATATAGTGCAAGTTCCCGCTTTGGTCTAGTCAAGAGTGTGTTGGCGGCCAAAAGATCGCGTTATGGTGTATTCCGGCGTGATTAAGAACTTCAGCCGGGATGTCTTGACGTTTCATTGTCGCATTGCGGATGATTTTAATATAGCCGGAAATGCCTGATAGATTATGATTTGTTATAACAAGGGGCATATCTTATTGCGCCGTCCAACCACCATCCACTGACATATTGCTGCCGGTAATGCCCTTGGCCGCATCTGAGCAGAGGAATGCTATCGTGGCGGCGACATCTTCAACCTCGACGAACTTCTTGATTGGCTGATTGGCCAGCATGACATCTTTGATCACGTCCTCTTCCGATATGCCGCGTGCAATAGCTGTGGCCGGAATTTGGGCTTTGACCAGCGGGGTCAGCACATAACCCGGGGAGACAGCGTTGACGGTGACGCCGTATTCAGCCACCTCCAAAGCCACGGTTTTTGTCAGCCCCGCAATCCCGTGTTTGGCGGCGACATAGGCTGATTTATAGGGGGATGCGACCAGTGAATGGGCTGACGCCAGATTGATGATCCGGCCCCATCCGCGTGATTTCATGCCGCCCACAACGGCCTTGGTGGTGTGAAACGCTGCACTTAGGTTGATCGCAATAATCTGGTTCCATTTATCGTCTGGAAAATCTTCCACAGGTGACACAAACTGGATGCCTGCGTTATTCACCAGAATATCAACGTGGCCCATTTCAGTTTCGGCCTGCTGCATCATGGTTTTGATCTGGGCAGGGTCTGACATGTCCGCAGGCGAATAGATCGGTTTTTTGCCCGATAAGGTTTCCAGCTCGGCCAGCAGGGTATCGATGTCGGATTGATCGCCGAAACCGTTGATCATCACACGCACCCCATCAGCGGCAAGTTTCAGCGCGATACCGCGCCCGATACCGCTGGTGGCACCTGTGATGATGGCGTTTCGATCTGTAAGCATGGTATGTCCTTTAACTGCGCATACGGGTGTTTTCAGGGTCAAAAAGCACCTCTTGAATGCGTTTGGCGGGGCGCATCTCGCCCAATATTTCGATCTGAACTTCCAGATCAGGTTTGATTGTTCCAACTGGGACAAAGGCGTAAGCGATTGATTTACCTGTGTAATGCGAAAATCCGCCTGAGGTGCAAAAACCTATAACCGCACCGTCCAGCCAGATAGGTTCATAGCCGATAACATCGGCACCGTTTGCATCTACTTCAAAAAAGCACAGCTTGCGGGCGGGGCCTGCATCGCGTTCTGCAAGGGCTGCCGCTTTGCCGATGTAAGCGGCGGCTTTATCGTAGGCCATGAAGCGGTCGATGCCGGTTTCTGCGGGCATGTAATCGGGGCTGAATTCCATGCCCCAAGAGCCAAAGAATTTGTCCAGTCGCAGTGACATCATTGCGCGCATCCCGAAGGGCTGCATGTTATATTCTTGACCCGCTTTTGACAGGATTTCATAAAGTTTTAACTGATCTGTGGTATCAACATAAATCTCATACCCCAGATCAGCGGTGTAGCTGACCCTTTGCACCAATGCGGTCAGGTCGCCCAGTTGCAACGTGCGGGCATCAAGGAATTTGAAGGCTGCATGGCTGACGTCATCGTGCGTGCAGGCGGCCAGAACTTTGCGGGCGTTAGGGCCTGCAATTTGGAAACCGATACGGCTGGTCGAGATGTTTTCGACAGTGATGCCGTCTTGCGCGTGCTGTTCAAACCAGCGCATGTGGATGGCTTGCATGCCAAAGGATGCGGTTAGCAGAAACGCGGTTTCTGACAGGCAGGTTACGGTAAAATCGCCGATCAACTTGCCTTTAGGTGACAGCATCGGGTTCAGCGCAATGCGGCCTGCCTTGGGGATGCGGCCTGCCATGATGCGATCCAGCCATGCGCGGGCATCTTTGCCGGTAACGCGGTATTTGCCGAAATTATGCACTTCGTTGATGCCAACGGAATTGCGTACTGCCATGACTTCACGCGCGGTGGCGTCAAAGGCGTTTGAGCGGCGGAAGGTGGGGGTTTCATAGGTCGCTTCGCCGTCTTTGGTAAAGTAGTTTGGCACTTCCATGCCGAATTGTGCGCCAAAAACCGCCCCTTGTGCCGCCCATGTGTCATACATCGGGGTGGTGTTCCATTTGCGGGCCACGGGCAGTTCTTCGTTCGGGTAGGATACGGAAAACCGCCGTTGGTAGTTTTCGGTGACTTTGGGCAAGGTGTAATCGGCGGTAATCCAGCTGCCGAAACGTGCTACATCCATCGCGGTGACATCGCGTTCGGCTTCGCCTTCGATCATCCATTGGGCCAATGACAGGCCAACGCCGCCGCCTTGGGAAAAGCCTGCCATCACGCCGCAAGCTGACCAGTAATTGCGCAAGCCCGGCACAGGGCCTACCAACGGGTTGCCGTCTGGTGCGAATGTGAACGGGCCGTTGATGATGGTTTTGATGCCGGCGCGTTGCAATACGGGGAAGCGGTTGAAGGCGAACTCTACGCTGTCGGATATGCGATCAAGTTTGTTTTCCAACAGCTCGTGGCCGAAGTCGGCAGGGGTGCCGTTTACCGCCCACGGATCACAGTTTTGTTCATAAAAGCCGATGCAAATGCCACGGCCTTCCTGGCGCAGGTAGCTTTCGCCGCCCGGATCCATCACATGGGGCAGTTCGGTATCACGTTCGTATACTTCAGGGGTTTCTTCGGTGACAAGATATTGGTGTTCCATCGGGTGTAATGGCAAATATACGCCTGCCATCGCACCCAACTCGCGGGCCCAAAGACCGCCTGCATTGACGATATGTTCGGCGTGGATTGTGCCCAGTTTCGTCACCACATCCCAAGTGCCGTCGGGGCGTTGGTTGGTTTCTATCACTGGATTGTGCAGCACAATTTCGGCCCCGCCCATACGTGCGGCTTTGGCGTAAGCGTGGGTGGTGCCCGATGGATCAAGGTGGCCATCCAACGGGTCATAAAGCCCGCCGATGACACCGTCCACATTGGTGATGGGCGATAGTTTTTTGATCTCTTCGGGGGTGACAATTTCGGTATCCAACCCCATAAAACGGTGCTTGGCGCGTTCGGCCAGCATCATATCCATGCGTTCTGGCGTGTCGGCCAAAGTGATGCCGCCGACATGGTGCAATCCACACGACATGCCTGTAAGTTGTTCTAATTCCTTGTATAACCGGATGGTATAGCCCTGTAAGGCTGCCATGTTGGTATCGCCGTTCAGCGTATGAAACCCACCTGCCGCGTGCCATGTGGACCCTGATGTCAGCTCTGATCTTTCCATCAACATCACATCTGACCAACCCAGTTTTGTGAGGTGATAAAGGACAGATGCGCCAACCACACCGCCCCCGATAACACAGACTTTGGTGGTGGTTTTCATGGGGGCGTTCCTATGCTTGAAATGCTGACTACGTGGGGATGGTTCCGCGTTCGCGGTAAGGCGTGGTTTCGTATTGGGTGCGGTAGCATTTGGAAAAATGCGACGGGCTGGAAAAGCCGCAGGCCAACGCCACGTTGATCACCGACATGTCGGTTTGCATCAACAGATTGCGGGCCTTTTGCAGGCGCAGTTCCATGTAATAGCGTTTGGGTGAGCGGTCTAAGTAGCGGCGAAACAGGCGTTCCAACTGGCGCGTGGACATGCCGACATCGCTGGCCAAAATGGATGGAGATATGGGTTCTTCGATGTTTTTTTCCATCATCTGGATGACTTTGGAAAGCTTGGGATGGCGCACCCCGATGCGGGTGGGCACCGATAGGCGCGGTTCATCATGTTCGGTGCGCATAGAGTTGTAGATCATCTGATCGGCAACCCAGTTGGTCAGGTCTTGGCCGAAATCATCCGAAATCATCTTTAACATCAGATCAACCGATGCCATACCGCCTGCGGCAGAAAAACGGTTGCCGTCTTTGGTGAATACGCTGCGCACAAGTTCAATATCGGGGAATTCTTCTTCGAAACTGTCGTAGTTTTCCCAGTGGATGGTGCATTTTTTATCTTGCAACAGGCCTGCGGCGGCCAGTGTATAGCTGGCAGTACACAAGCCGCCCACGGTCAGGCCCTTGCGCACTTCGCGGCGCAACCAGTTCAGGATGGGTTTGGTAGTGTTCTTTTTTACGTTCAAACCTGCGCAGACGAAGATCACATCATTGCGTTTTAATTCACCAAATGCCTGATCAACCTTAACCTCTATTCCGCATGAACTGACGGCTGCACTGCCTGTTTCATTCACAAGCGTCCATGTATAGACCGATTTGTTTTGATGGCGGTTGGCCAGCCGCAAGGGCTCTATCGCGGTTGTGAACGCGATCAACGAGAACTGCTCCAGCAGCAAAAACACGAAGTGCTTTGTGGGTGTAATGGTGTCTACTGGCGTCATTAATATAAATCCGAAAAGGGGCTGCGAATCAGTTTTCGTAAAAACCATTCTAACTACCTTGATCAAAAACTTGTTTCACAGGCAAGCATTTCTGTCTTCTGGGTGAATTAATTCGACATTTTCCGACCATATGGCGGGAAACTGGGCCTAGAAACCCCCAAGCTTTTGTTTTATGGATATTCTTCGATAGTTATAAACGGAGATAATGCCATGACAACGGCTTGGACAAAATCAGCTTGGCGCGCAAAGCCGCGCATTCAAATGCCAGAATATCTGGATGCTGCCAAATTGGCAGAGGTTGAGGCGCGTCTTGGGCGTTATCCACCGTTGGTTTTTGCAGGCGAAGCGCGTTCTTTGAAGGCGAAACTGGGTGCGGCTTCACGCGGTGAAGCGTTTTTGTTGCAAGGCGGCGATTGTGCAGAAAGCTTTGATGAATTCAGCGCTGACCTGATCCGTGACACCTATAAAGTCATGCTGCAAATGGCGATTGTTTTGACCTATGGTGCCAAAGTGCCGGTGATTAAAATTGGCCGTGTGGCAGGGCAATTTGCCAAGCCGCGTTCGGCGGATACCGAAACCATCGACGGTGTGGAATTGCCCAGCTACCGTGGTGACATCATCAACAAGATCGAGTTTACCCCCGAAGCGCGTATTCCGAACCCGGAAAACATGTTGCGKGCCTAYACGCAGGCAGCSGCTTCKTTGAAYYTGWTSCGGGCSTTCAGYCAGGGSGGYTAYGCGGATATTCATCATGTGCATGAATGGAAYCTGGGSTTCGCCAATGCAGCAGGGKCGGCTGARAAGTAYAAGCGTCTGGCKGATCGGATTTCCGAYAGYYTGGACTTTATGAATGCCGCYGGCATCAATTCAGAYAAYACCAACGCKTTGCGCACRGTGAATTTCTATACSWSSCAYGARGCATTGTTGCTGGAATATGAAGAAGCWTTRTGCCGTRTKGAYAGYACAWCSGGCYTGCCGSTTGCGGGTTCCGGGCATCTGATCTGGATCGGGGATCGYACCCGTCAACCGGATGGKGCGCATGTGGARTTYTGCCGTGGGGTGCAAAACCCGATCGGTTTGAAATGCGGTCCGACGATTACAACCGATGATCTGCTGACCTTGATAGATAAGCTGAACCCTGAAAATGAAGCAGGGCGTTTGACCTTGATTGCGCGCTTTGGTGCGGGCAATGTGGGTGAGCATTTACCCAAGCTTATCAAAGCGGTAGAGGCTGAAGGGCGCAAAGTTCTTTGGACTTGTGATCCGATGCATGGCAACACGATCAAATCATCCACCGGCTTTAAAACCCGCCCCTTCGACAGTATTTTGCGCGAAGTGCGCGAGTTTTTTGCAGTGCATCAGGCAGAAGGCACAGTGCCGGGCGGTGTGCATTTTGAGATGACGGGTAAAGACGTAACAGAATGCACTGGCGGTGTTCGTGCTGTGACGGACGAAGATTTATCCAGCCGTTATCACACGGCGTGCGACCCGCGCCTGAATGCTTCGCAATCGCTGGAATTGGCGTTTTTGGTGGCTGAAGAGCTGGAAACCCGGCATCAGGCGCAGCGTAAAGCAAGCTAGATTTTACTTAACAATTCTTAGAAAAGGCGGCTTCCCAAAGGTCGCCTTTTTTCTGTCTGGCGTGAATGGTTTTTGGCTTTCGGCCAGTTCCAGAAATTTAGGCCCGATAGATTTGGCCGCGATAATCCGTGTTTTCGCTACAGACCGTATATCAAACCGTGTTGGAAAATCAGCGTGATGACTATCCACATTCACACAGCCCAGAAAACGGCTGACAATATTGTCTTCACCTGCCATCGGCAGCAAGACCATGCGGGCGGTCGGGGACAGTTGTAAATCCAGTATTTCGGGGCGGGCAAGGGCTGTTTGCAGCATTTGGTTGTAACGATTACGGGCATCCATCTGCATCATCGCATAGGCAGGCATTCCGCGCATTTCTATGCCCATACAATCACAAAGCCTGCTGCCAACCAGTCGAAAACGGATGTTATCGGGCGCGTGGGCTTCCAGAATAAATGTGTAGTTCAAGGAACGTTGCAGGGCACGCGGATCAATTTCAGATCGTTTGGGCACCAGCCGCCCGTGACGCAGGCTTTCCCAATAATTCAGAACCTCTTGGACGATGCCGTTTTGCGGGGTACGGCTGTTTAAAAACAGTGGAATAACCTTGCCGCTTACAACGCTTGATTTACTCATTTTACACATCCGTTTCTAAACACACTTAATTTTACGAGTATTATTGAGAAAGCTTACAGAATTTGGTAACGCTTTGTTAACACTCCGATAGATGCGTTTTTGCATAGATTTATCGAAAATGAGAGGCAAAATTTGTTAAATGGTTAATTCAATGACAGGGTTCGCGTCTGCGGGCGGCGAGCATCAGGGCATAAATTGGGTCTGGGAAATACGCAGTGTAAACGGGCGCGGCCTGGATGTGCGCACACGTTTGCCCGAAGGGTTTGAAGTGATTGAGAAACATGTGAAAGCGGCCACGGCACAGGCCTGCGCACGCGGCACAGTGAACATTGGTTTGCGTATAAAACAAGGGGTTGAGGGCGGCGCACCTGTGTTGAACTTGCCTAATTTGGACGCGGTCATCGAAGCGGTGAAAACGACCGAAGACCGTGCTGTTGAAAAAGGTCTGTCACTGGCTGTAACCCGCGCGGCTGATTTGTTATCCGTGCGCGGTGTGATTGAAATGACGGTTGCGCAAAGTGATGGGGACGCGGAATTGCACAAAGCCATCAAGGGTGATTTTGAACAAGCATTGGCGGATTTTTTGGCGGCACGTCAGGCCGAAGGGGCCAGTTTAGAGGCGATTTTGACCAAGCAGGTAGACCAAATTGATGACCTTACCAAGCAATCGGCAGGGTTGATTGAGGCGCGAAGGGCTAAAACCGAAGCGGATTTTCGCGCCAATATTCAAAAAATCATGGATAATGCCGACGGGGTTGATGAGGCACGTATCACCCAGGAACTGGCGGTAATGGCAGTGAAATCGGATGTGATGGAAGAGCTTGACCGCTTGCGGGCGCATATTGATGCGGCGCGGGACTTGCTGAAAACGCGCGGCCCTATCGGGCGCAAGTTTGATTTTCTGACGCAGGAATTTAACCGCGAAGCCAACACTTTATGTTCCAAATCCAACTACACTGACTTGACGCAGGTGGGCTTGGAATTAAAGACCGTGATAGACCAAATGCGCGAACAAGTTCAGAATGTGGAGTAGGGTTTATGACTGCTAATAATCGCCGTGGATTGCTGATAATACTGTCTTCACCTTCGGGTGCAGGCAAGTCGACCCTGTCACGTATGTTGTTGGAATGGGATGATAATTTGAAATTCTCTGTTTCTGCCACCACACGCGCACCGCGCCCGGGCGAGGTGGACGGCAAAGACTATTATTTCAAGTCGCGCGACGCGTTTGATGCCATGGTTGACGCGGGTGAAATGCTGGAACATGCCACAGTTTTTGAAAATTCGTACGGCTCACCGCGTGGCCCTGTGCAAGAAGCCATTAACGCGGGCATAGATGTTATTTTTGATGTGGATTGGCAAGGCGGGCAGCAAATTCGCGGCTCTATTTTGCAAAAAGATGTGGTGTCTATTTTCATCCTGCCGCCCTCGATCAAAGAACTGGAACGACGGCTGGTTACACGCGGGCAAGACAGTGCAGACGTGATCGGGCGGCGCATGGCGAAATCGCAAAGCGAGATCAGCCATTGGGCGGAATATGATTATGTTTTGGTTAATGACGATCTGGATGCGTGTTTTGAACGCCTGAAAACAATCCTGAAAGCAGCCCACCTGCGCCGTGATGCGCGGCCTGATCTTGTGGCGTTGGTAGCCAAACTGAATGCGGAATTTGAGGCGCTATCATGACGATCTATAAGTTGAAGGGTGTGGCGCCTAGCTTGCCGCAAGATGGCGATTTCTGGATTGCACCCAATGCCCATGTGATGGGTTGTGTGACGCTGGAAAGTGGTGTGGGTATCTGGTTCGGGGTGGTTTTGCGTGGCGATAATGATCCGATTGTTATCGGCGAAGGCTCTAACATTCAGGATAATACGGTTGTGCATACGGATATCGGCTATCCCACAATTATCGGCAAAGACTGCACTATTGGGCATAGCGCGATTATTCATGGCTGTACTATTGGCGACAATTCTCTGATCGGGATGGGGGCCACGGTGCTGACCGGGGCGATTATTGGCAAGAATTGTTTGATCGGCGCGGGGGCTTTGGTGACAGAAGGCAAAGTGATCCCGGATGGGTCACTTGTGGTGGGGATGCCGGCAAAAGTGATCCGCACGCTGGATGCGGCTGCAATCGAAGGGCTGACGCAATCGGCTTTGGGGTACCAAGCCAATATGCGCCAGTTTCGGGAAGGTTTAGAGGTGATCTAGGGTCAGGACCTATTAATCCTGATCCTAGGGGTGATCGTGATGGTCAGATTGTCTGGGGTTTCTGATAATTGCATTGTGTAACCCATCTGATCAAGCTGGGTTTGTGCCAGAGTAAACTGGATCAGGGGCGGGCTGTCTTGGGGGGGGAACCTGTGGCTTGGCAAATCCAGAAAACCGTCGGTTTTCAGGGTTTTCGCTACAAGGGTGATGGTGAAATCAGCGGTCTTATGGGCCACGGTAATTTGTGCGCCATAGGGGGCCAGTTTTTCGGCACTTAGCAGGATCAAAAACAACAGCCGCAAGTCGCGCCTTTCCATGGCAGTTTCAATCAGCCAGTTCAGCTGTGTTCTAGGGTCATTGTAATAGTCGTGCAGAATATTAGTAATCTCTGATGCGGCCACCTTACTGTTGCTTTTGGCGCCCCCAAAAGCAATACGCAAAAACCGCAGTTTGGCGTTTGCCGCATCCACGCTTTCGTTGATCAAGGTCAATTCCGGGCTAAGCGGCGCACCCGATAAGGCTAGAAGTTCCAGACCATTGCTGATAGCCCCAATGGGGCTGATCAGGTCGTGGCAAATGCGTGAGCTGATCTGGGCCGCAATGTCGGTCTGTTTGGTCAGCACTGTGTTTGCCTGTATGAAAAGGGGCCGGTATGTATGGGGTAACGGATGAATGATTTTTTAGTGCCGGGCGATTTTGTACGCCACCCTGTGCAAGCGAACTGGGGGTTGGGGCAGGTGCAATCTGTGATTGATGGCAAAATAACGGTTAATTTTGAGCATATGGGTAAGGTGGTCATTGATGGCTCACAGGTTGAACTGGTTATGGTTACTTAACAGATATGAAATCGGTTAATTTCCCGTTAAGATAAATATACAACCTGTAGTTGTTTATTGCAAGCATTACCGAAAGCTTGGTTTGCAAAAAGATGCAAAAAGCCCTATGACCTGCGCGAAACGGGATGATACACGCAAAGCCATGGCACAAAACGGCGTAAATTTTTCGATTAAGCTGGCGGAGACATCAGCCGAGTTGCGTGCGGCGCAGCGGTTGCGTTACCGGGTTTTTGTAACTGAATTGGGTGGCGGGACAGATGCTGTCTCAACCCGTTTGGGCGTAGAACGTGATGCGTTTGACCCGCATTTCGATCATCTGATCCTTTGTGATAATACCCTGCCTGAAGGGGATCATGTTATCGGGGTATATCGTTTGTTGCGCAGTGATATGGCAGTAAATGCTACGGGGTTTTATTCGGCGGATGAGTTTTGTCTGGATAAGATCGCGGGTTCCGGGCGCAAATCGCTGGAACTGGGGCGTTCTTGTGTGGATGCGCGGTATCGCAACGGGGTTGCGATGTACCTTTTGTGGCAAGGTCTGGCTGAATATGTAACGACCCACGAAATTGAGATTTTGTTCGGGGTCGCGTCTTTTCATGGAACTGACCCTGCGGCTATTGCGCATGCTTTGTCGTTCTTGCACCATACCTATCTGGCAGTGGATGATTTGCGTGTGTCAGCCTATGGCACCAATGCGGTGCCTATGGATATTTTATCTGCTAAAGCAACTGACAGGCGGGCGGCTTTGTTGCAAATCCCGCCCTTGATTAAATCCTACTTGCGCCTTGGCGGCATGGTGGGTGACGGGGCTTATGTGGATCACGCCTTTAACACGATTGATGTGTGTCTGGTGATGGATACTTTGCGTATGTCACAGAAATATAAAGATTTTTACACACGTCCCAGTGCTGCATGATCGGCTGGGACACGCAGCACGAGGTTGATCTGGATCGTCCGACAGGGCTGCGCTGGCTGCGCGTTGTTTTGAAGTTTATTCCCTGCGTTCTGGCCATCGCCCTGCTGATGATCCCGCTTGTTATCTTACGTGCGATTGGCCTGTGGCGGATGGGCCAATATGTGGTGCAGTTGGCATGTTGGGTCTGCCTGAAAGTGATCGGCATGCCGCTGATTGTGACCGGCACCCCGATGCAACACGCAGGCGTTGTGGTGGCCAACCATGCGTCTTGGCTGGATATTCTGACGTTGAATGTCAGCCAGAAAGTGTTCTTTGTAGCCAAATCCGAAGTGCGCAGCTGGCCTGCTATTGGCACCATGGCGCGTGCGGTAGGAACAGTGTTTATCCGCCGCAAGCGTGGTGATGCAAAGTTGCAGCACGACCTGTTTCTGGATCA
>JAESRV010000141.1 GCA_016764475.1 Amylibacter sp. | reverse complement strand
CCCACCTAGCTAAAAGCCCTTATTTCATTGGTCTCAACTCAGAACAACTCACTTCAGCACAGGTCTGCTCACCACTGCAAGTATTCATGTCACACTACACCCGCCTCAATAGCGGCCAAGCTAAAGCATAATCAGGGCGAAACCATTGCTGAGAGCCATGACGAGGTTACCATATTGTTTGCCGATATCGTTGATTTCACCCCGCGCGCGCAAGTACAGAACGCCACAGAACTGGTGCGGTTTTTAAACAACCTGTTCACACGGTTTGATCATTTGGCGGAAAAACACGGGCTGGAAAAGATCAAAACCATTGGGGATGCTTTCATGGTGGCAGGCGGGATGCCTGATGCGCAACCTGATCACGCCATTCGCATGGCCCATATGGCCCTAGATATGATGGATGAAACCCGCAAATACGCCGCTGAAACCGGTGAGACTGTAGAATTGCGCATCGGTGTGCACACAGGCCCCGCCGTAGCTGGTGTTATTGGCACTAAAAAACCACTTTATGATGTCTGGGGGGATACGGTAAACACGGCCTCGCGTTTGGAAACTTTCGGGACAAACGGGAAAATTCAGGTAACAGATCGCACCAAACGGTTGCTGGAAGGTGGCTTTAGGTTTGAAAAACGCGGTAAAGTCACAATCAAAGGCAAGGGTACGCTGGATACATGGTATCTGACCGCACCCCGTAACCAGATTACTTCTCGGTAAATTTCAATTCAATCCGGCGGTTCAAAGCCAGGGCTTCAGGGCTAATCCCATCCGTAACGGGCTGGAACTCTCCAAACCCATTTGCCGCCAGACGGTTGGCAGGTATCCCCAGATCATCAATCAGATAGCGCACCACAGCAAGTGCGCGTGCTTGGCTAAGTTCCCAGTTATCACGAAACTCCCCGAAGCCGCTTAAAGGCGTGTTATCCGTATGGCCGTCAACACGCAAAATCCAGTCGATTTCAGGGGGGATTTGCTGGGCCACATCCAGAATGATATCAGCAATTTTGCGGATTTCCACCTTGCCACCATCGCCCAAATTCGCAGAGCCTGCTGAAAACAGCACTTCGGATGAAAACACAAATCTGTCACCGACAATGCGGATACCGTCTTGTGCGCCCAAGACATCGCGCAGGCGGCCAAAAAACTCGGAACGGAATTTTTTCAGGTCAACGGCTTCCGCTTCCAGACGTTTGCGTTCAATTTCTTCCAGTTGCGCACGGCGTTTTTGTTCGGCGGCCACTTTGGCCAGTGCAGAATTCAAATTGGCCCCAAGGCTTTCGATTTGAATTTGCGCCATAGTATCTTGTGCATTTGCCGTATCCAACAGGCCTTGCAACGCATTCAACTGCCCGCGCAACGCATTGGTTTGCTGGTTCAGCAAAGCCACCTTACGCTGGCTATCCGCCGATAAAACCTGTTCATCACGCAGCAACGCATTGGCCTGCGCCAGCAAGGCCGCTTCTTTTTGCTGATCGGTTAAGCGTTTGTCTGCCAGTTCACTTGCCGCAGTTTGCGCTGCTTGGGCCGCCGCCAAAAGGGTCAATGTATCTTCGGCCTGTTTGCGTTTGCCTTCCAGTGCCAAGGTCATCGCCGTCAGTTCATCTTGCGAATTTTTCAGCCGTTTCCGCAGGGCTTTGATTGAAGCCAACTCTATTAAACGTAGTTTTTCGGTTTCACTTAAGGCCTTTGTGGATTGTTCCAACGCGGCCAGTTTGGCCGCAAAATCAGTTTGAAGCGTTGATAATTGACCTTCAGACGCGGCCAGTTTCTGGGCCGTGGTTTCCAAGCTGTCCAGCGCGGTTACAAGTTCTGCGTCAGATGTCGTCAGGCGTTCTTTCAATGCAAGAACCGTGGCAATTTCTGCCAGCCTTTTTTGCTCGGTTTGATCCAGCTCACGCGCAATCGACACCAGCCGCGCATCCCGTGTTGATACATCCGTTTTCAGGTCAACGATTAACGCCTGCAACGCCTCGCGTTTGGCGGCGGCCAAGCGTGCCTGTTCGGTTTGCAGATCAATTTCGCTGCGTGCCTGCGCCAGTGCCAGTTGCACCGCTTCTTTTTCGGTCAGGGTTTTCATTTGCAGCTTTTCCAGCGCTTCCAAGCTGGCTTGGTTTGCGGTTAAAGATGCCTGTGTCGTATCTAAAGATGTTTGTGTATTATTCAATCGCACCGTCAGGTTATCGCGTTCCCCCAACAGGCCTGCAACCTGTTGTTCAAAAGATGAGATTTGGGATTTCTGATTGGCGGTCTCGGATGTCAGGCCGGCGATTAATGCGGATTGCTGTGCGACTTGTGCTTCTGCAGACTGCAACGCCCCTTGGGTCGTGCCAAGTTCGCCTTCCAAGCCTTCAGCCCGGGTTTGTTCCAGCCCTAAAGCCTGCGCCAAGCCTGCGATTTGTGCAGATAGATTGTTCAACTCCGCATCTTGCACCGCAACCTGATCTGTCAGGTTTTCCAGCTCTACGTCTTGCCCGGTGATGGTTTCGCGCAACACGAATTGCACCACCATGAAAATGGTCAGCACAAACATCAAGATCATCAATAGGGCGGTCATGGCGTCAACGAAGCCCGGCCAAATACTGCCCGAGATTTGACTGCTGTTGCGCCGCATTATCGCCATGGTCTAGCCCCTGCCGCGCAGAACTTTTGCCAGCACGGCTAAGTCGCCGCGCAATTCGGCAATGGAATCCCTGCGCCCTGCTTGGGTTTCATCAATAAGACGGGTCATTTGATTGCTGATATTTTCCAGATGCACTGACATCTGTTCAGAAATAGCTATTTCTTCTTTATAGGCCTGTGTGGCCAGCGCATCAGAGATGTGTTCCTGACTGGTCGCCATCTGTTCCAGAACCTGCTGGGTGCGCACATGCGAGGTCACTTGCGCTTCAACCATCTGGCTGACGGAAATACCCAAAGCTTCAATCCGTTGATCGGTTACCGTGCGTTTTTCATGCAACTGCCCTAAAATCGCCTGCTGGTTTTCTATTTGCAACGTAGTTTGTTCCAGCAACTCGGCAATAAGCCCTGTGGGCGAGCCATCCTCACCATCGCCGCCAGCAGAGATGCCAAGGCGGGTGATGGATGACAGCCATTCTTCCAATTCCCGGAAAAACCGGTTTTGTCCGTGGCCTGAGAGCAAATCCAACAGGCCCAGTACCAGTGACCCTGTCAAACCGATCAGGGAAGAGCCGAACGCCGTGCCCATGCCGCCAAGCTGGGTTTCCAGACCTGTCATTAGATTGTCAAAAACGCTCATTGCATCCTGACCTTCTTTCGGGGCCAGATGGCGGATGGTATCGACCACCGCAGGCACGGTGGTTGCCAGCCCGTAGAACGTGCCCAATAGGCCTAGAAAGATCAGCAGATTGATGATGTAGCGGGTGATTTCGCGCCCTTCATCCAGCCGTGTGGCGACCGAGTCTAATATCGTGCGGGTCGATGTGGAGGTCAGCATCAGGCGGGCTGAGCGTTTGCGCAGTAATGTGGCCAATGATGCCAGTAATCCCGGTGCTTTGCCATTTTTATCGCTGTCACGCTCTAACGCGAAATTTTCGATCCAACTGACCGATTTCACCAGAACCGTCATTTGCCCGAAACTGGATATCAGGCCCATAAAGAACACCAGCAGGATAAACCCGTTAAGATAGGGTGAAGACAGAAAGATCGGTGATACCGCAGGGAATATGAAATACCCCCCGACTGCGGCCAGAACCACCACGGTCAGCATCCAAACGATCTGCTTTACCGGTTGGGAAAATTGCGGTGTTATTGTTGTTTCTTCATGAATCATTGTTATCGGTCTGCTTCTTATGGCCTGTAAATTTATTGCAAAGGATAGCTTGGACACGGTAAGATGCCAATTACTAAGTTTTATATCTTGAATAAACGTATAATCATTGAATTTTACAAACAAATCACCAAGTATGTAACAAATAACAACAAATTGGGACGATTAAAATGGAACTACTTTCAGGCTTTGGGGCCAGTGCTGGCTCTGCAATATTTTTACTGATATTCGCATTTATACTGATCATGCTAATGGTCAAATCTGTGCCGCAAGGCGAGGAATGGACATTGGAACGCTTCGGGCGTTACACCCGCACCCTGAAACCCGGGTTGAATTTCCTGATCCCGATCATGGATAAGGTCGGTGCCAAGATCAATATGATGGAAACCGTTCTGGACATTGAAACCCAGGAAGTGATCACCAAGGATAACGCGATAATCATGGCCGACGCGGTGACGTTTTATCAGGTGATAGATGCGGCTAAAGCGGCTTACGAGGTGCGCGATCTTCCGCGCGCCTTGTCGAACCTGACTCAGACCAACATCAGGTCGGTTCTGGGCTCTATGGATCTTGACCAGTCCCTGTCCAACCGCGCGATGATCAATGCCAAGCTTTTGGGTGTGATTGATGATGCCGCACATCCGTGGGGCTTGAAAATCACGCGGGTCGAGATCAAGGATTTGGCCCCGCCGCCTGACATCAGCGAAGCCATGGCGCGTCAAATGAAGGCGGAACGCACCAAGCGTGCTGAAATTCTGCAAGCCGAGGGTATGAAGCAGGCGGCTATTCTGAAAGCGGAAGGGGAACGCGAAGCTCAAGTCCATGAAGCTGAAGGTCGTAAACAAGCGGCGTTCCTTGATGCCGAGGCCCGTGAACGGGCCGCAGAAGCGGAAGCCAAAGCCACGCAAATGGTGTCGCAAGCGATTGCCAAGGGTGATATTCAAGCTATTAACTATTTTGTGGCACAAAAGTACACGGAAGCCCTGCGCGACATCGCTTCATCACCATCCGCCAAAACGATTATGATCCCGCTGGAAGCCTCTAGTTTGATCGGCTCTATCGGCGGCATTGCCGACATTGCCAAGGCAGTTGTGGGTAAAGACAGCAAGTAACGGCTACGAGAAGGAAAATCATATGGATTTACTAAGCATGTTAACTGGTATGTCACCCTGGTGGTGGATCATCGTCGCTTTTGCGCTGGGGTCCATCGAAATGGCAACCGTGACGTTCTTTTTAATCTGGCCTGCAATGGCGGCCCTGATCATGGCAGGGGCTTTATATCTGGCGCCCAACATGTCGGGTGTGATGCAAATTTCACTTTTTGCGATTTTCTCACTGACCCTAACTTTTATCGGGCGTTTCTTGATGAACCGCTACGGGGACGGTGGAGAAGCTGAGAACCGTACGATTAATAACCGTGCAGCCCAGTTGATAGGGCAATCGGCAAAAGTGCTGGAATATGATGGCGGCAAAGGTGTGGTGGAGATCGAGGGCATGCGTTGGCGCGCCCAATGGGCCGCTGATCACGCCTCAAAACCGGGTCAAAGCGTGCGCATCACCCAGGCCGATGCGATGGTGCTTTATGTGGAAAACCTTGCGTAATATAAAAAAGGGCGCATCCGAATGGGATACGCCCTTTTTGTTTGTTTACTTGACTTTAAGCTTCCCACAAATCCGCGCTGAACGCCGCATCGAGTTGTGTGCCAGCCAGATGGTTGGTGTAGTTTGACAGTGTTTTATAGCTGATCCCCAAAACCACTTCCAGCATGGTTTGTTTGGTATAGCCTGCTGCCAAAAACGCTTGAACCTGCGCTTCCTTCGGCCAGCCACGGCTGTCATGCATGACGATTGTGAACTGGCGCAATGCTTCCAGTTTGCTGTCTGCAATGGCCGTGTTGTTACGAAGGGCTTCGATCACATCAGCCGCAACACCCGACATTTTTGAAATGGTTGTGTGCGCGGCCATACAATATGTGCAACCGTTCAAACGGTTAATTGTCATCATAATGATTTGCTGTTCGGTAGCAGACAGATCAGCCTTGGCGAAGATACCGCCCAAAGTGGTATAAGCTTCAACCGTTGCGGGTGCTTCGGCCATGTTGCCAATTAGGTTCGGCAGGAACTTAAACTTTTCAGTAACCGCTTTCAAAATAGCTTTGCTGCCTTCGGGGGCGGTTTCGACGGTGTGTGTTGCAAATTCAGTCATTATTTTTCCTTTTCGGGGCTCAAAATTACCTATTAAACCAGTTGGTATAAACTACGGCTAATTTATTTAAACCGTTCGGTCAACACCTATCTTGAACGAACGGTTTAAACCTGCTATAAGAGTTAGAAAATGAAAGAAATGACATGCCTTGGGAAAAAACCTTTGATACCGATGACGTGATTGCACGTGCAATCAAGGTGTTCTGGCACAAAGGCTATGCCGCTTCATCTATGGCCGATCTGACCAAGGCGATGGGCATCAACAAGGGCAGTCTGTATAATGCTTTTGGTTCCAAGAAGAAACTTTTCGTGCGTGCTTTGCAGCAATACGACCGTGACCGCACCCAACGTACTTTAAGTAAAATGTATGCAAAAGAGGCCCCGCTGGATGCTATAAACGGCCTGTTTGATCATGTGATTAACCATAATTGCAGCAATCCCGATAATAAGGGTTGTTTGCTGGTAAACACGGCTTTGGATTTTCCGCATCATGATGCGGACATTCAAAAGATGGTCACCAAGTCACTGGATAACCTGAAAGATTTCTTTGAAGCTAACATTATACGCGGGCAGAGCGACGGATCAATCCCTGCACATATTGACCCGCAAACCACAGCCCATGTGCTGCGATCCTTGATTGTGGGGCTGCAAGTGCTTTCACGCGGGGCCAGTGACCCTGGGGCTTTTGAGGCAGTTAAAGTGCAAGTTATCGATATGTTACGTGGTTAATTCCGCCACCCGCCGTTGCAAAAACGCCAGATCGTTATCCGCCAGACCCAGCGCATCAATGCCTTTGCAGGTGTTATATAGATATTCCGTGTTCGGCCCGCGACCGCCCACCGCTGTGGCAATAATCTGCGCCTGTTTTTCCAGATCAAGCCCGCCACAATACTGCACATGGTCGGTGTTCATCACATAACAAACCGCATCCACACGGTCGCCTGTGTCCAGTGTAACGGGTAGAATTTCTTCCAGATAAGCCGATGAAATCAGTTCTCGTTCGCGCAAATCCGCAATGGCTTTGGCGGCATGTTCCGGCCCGACAAAAAACGCCACCCCGTGGCACTGTGCCCCCGTGTGTACGTCAAGCGCCAGAACCAACCCCGGATCATCTTGTGTGCCGCGATGGTGGATTGACCACATGCAAAAACTGCGGGCGTATCCGTCAAGGCGCGCAATATGCTTTTTGGCATAGGTAATATCGGGCTGCCATATCAGCGAGCCATAGCCAAACACCCAAAATCCATTTTCAATCATTACCACTGGCCCCCCTTGTTATAGCTGCTATAACGCGGTCGGATTTGGATGAAAACAGGATAAATTCATGCGTACAATTATCGGTGTCTGCTTATTCGCGGCTTTAGCTTGGTTCGGTTATTGGTTTGTCGGCTCAAACGCGCTTGAAACGGCCACTAAAGCGTGGTTGCAAGACCGTCAGGAACAAGGCTGGGTTGCAGAATATTCCAGTTTGGAAGTGAACGGTTTTCCCAACCGCTTTGACACTACAGTGACGGATTTCAATCTGGCAGACCCGCAATACGGCTGGGCATGGCAGGCATCTGAATTTCACATCCTGTCGCTGAGTTATAAACCGAACCATTTCATCACCACATGGCCTGCTTCACAAGTGATTTCAACGCCGCGCCACAAATACACGATTACCAATGATGATATGCGCGCCAGTCTGGTTTTTGAACCCAACACAGCATTGGCATTGGACCGCGCAACCCTGACACTGGAAAACCTGACGATACGTACCAGTGCCGATGAGGCCAGTTCGATCAAATCCGCAGCACTGTCAACGCGCCAGTCGGAAACCGCTGAATTTGCCCATGACATCGCCTTTGACGGTAAGGGATTTACCCCTTCGAAATCTTTAAAAGAACAAATTGATCCCACATCCATTCTGCCCGCTGATTTTGAAACTGTAAAGATCAGAACCACAGCCTATTTTGATGCACCTTGGGATCGTATTGCAGTTGAGGCGGCAAAGCCTAACCTGACCCGGTTGGACATCACCACATTTGATGCAAAATGGGGCGAGGTGCAGATACAGGCCACGGGCAGTGTAACGGTGGATATAAACGGTTACCCAACGGGTAAGGTTTCAATTCGGGCGAAAAACTGGCGCCAGATGATTAAACTGGCAGTATCTTCAGGCGCATTGGACGCAAGTACCGGGCAATCATTGGAAACAGGTCTGGGACTGATCGCCATGCTTTCAGGCAATAATGAAACCTTGGATGTGCCGTTAAGTTTTGCCAATCGGGTGATGAGCATCGGCCCCATCCCCATCGGCCCGGCACCACGTTTGAAACGTTAACTTTGATCTAATCCTTTCGGCGCAACTTCATAGCCCGCCACCTCTGGCTCGTCATCGGTCATCGCGGGCGGAAAGCCCTGTGCGCGAATATCCAACCCTGTTGCCTGTTCCAGCCGTTTGATGATGTTCGCTGACAGTTCACGTGGCCCAAAACGCGCAATACCATCTTTGAATATCTCGATCATCAGCGGGTTGATTTCCAGCGGCACACCTGCCCGATCCGCCACATCCTGAAACAGCCCGATGTCTTTTAGAACCAGATCCATGGTGAAACTGATGTCACGCGATCCGTTCAGAATGACCTGACTTTCGGTTTCATGCACGAACGATGTGCCAGAGCTGATTTTGATCGCTTCATAGGCCGTGTTCAAATCCATTCCGGCCGCCTTTGCCACCACCAAAGCCTCACTGCAAGTGATCAGGTTTGCGGTGGCCAGATAATTGGTCAGCACTTTCAACACACTGGCAGACCCCAGATCGCCCGTATGTAAAATGCGCCTGCCCATTGTGGTCAATAGCGGTAATATCCGTTCAAAAGTTGCCCTTTCACAGCCCGCAAAAATCGAAATATTACCGGTATCGGCACGGTGGCAACCGCCTGAAACCGGGCAATCCACAGAAGCACCCCCCAATGCGGATACCTTTGCGCCAAGGCGTTTGACCTCTGCCTCATCCGTGGTGGACATTTCCATCCATATCTTGCCTGCACCCATAGTTTCCAAAAGACCGCCTGCATCTTCCATAACGCTGGCCGAAGCTGCGGGTGATGGCAGGCAGGTGATCACAACATCGCAATCGCGCATCATCTGTGCCGGGCCGCCCCCTTGATGCGCACCAAGCGCAACCATTTTCTGAACCAGCTCATGATTTAAATCATGCACTGTCAGATCAACCCCGTTGCGTAAAAGACTGCCTGACAGTTTGCCCCCAACATTGCCAAGACCAATAAAACCGACTTTCATATTTAACTCCTAATAAACTCTTTAGGGCTATTAAACAGAAATATTAAAGTTCGGCAGGACAAGGGGCGACATTTATTTGCCGCAAATACATTACGCTATAACCGACTAACGGCAATAAGCCCCGCTACGATGCCTTGCCACGTCCAGATGGAAATGATCCTGATGGTACCGATCCGAATTAGGCCCCAGAACCGTGCCGAACGGCCCGCAAGCGGATTTGTGAATTTTACGCAAAGTTGACCTGCCCGCCCCCCTGCGCCAGTTCCTTTTTACACTGTAAATCGTGCCGTTCCGCAGCTTGAAACCCGCAATATCCACCGCGTTGCCCTTGGCATGTTCCGAAATCTTGGCCCCGCGTTTACTGTTACGTGTGCGGCAAGCATACCCACCGATAATCTGGATAGAGGCCAGCCCGCCGCCTTTGCGCCCAATGGCAGGTTTGACGGATCGCGCCACCCATTTATCCAACCGCTTGGCCGTGGTGCAATTCACCACCAACTCGCGCGTCAAAGAAATGCCTGCCACTTCTGTGACCTTGACCGGATTGGCAATACCGCAACTACCACGCCCACGAATACGCGGTGCATTTGTGCCGCGAATACTGCGCACCCCGCAGACCGAGCCACTGCGGGTCAGGCGGCGGGTTTTACGCGGTGTCGTTGTTGCTTTTGTTGTTGTTCTGGCAACCGTGCGTGGTTGTACGCGTGCCCCGCTTAAGCCATTTGGCCGCAAACGCGGGATTAGGGAACGGCGCACAGCCACAAGGCCACTGTTCACACGTTGACCAGCCGCGGCTTTTGCCCTGGTACGGCGAAAACCCTCTTCTTGGCGTTCCAACTCGGCGATTTGCATTAATGTGGTGATTTCTTGCTGGGTCTTTGCATTCGCCCCTGCATTCCCGCTGCTGCGCAATCGTGGAATAAGGGATGATTTCAATGCGTTGGGTGCTAATCGTTGCACCGCTTGCCCGCCGCCGCGAAAATGCGGCATAGGCGATGTCGCAGGCGCAAAGCTGGCGTTGGCTGTTGTTGCCAACATCAAAAACACAGCTAAACCTGCGCAGCCTTTGATCATTACGATCAGCTCTCCTTGGTCAGACCGCGCCCGAAATCGGGTGCGTCCGTATCTTGCCCTGCTTCAATGATACCACGTCTGATCGCACGTGTCCGTGTAAAATAATCATGTAGAAAATCACCGTCACCTCGGCGTATTGCACGCTGAAGATCAAATAGTTCTTCGGTAAACCGGCCCAGAATTTCTAGTGTTGCCTCTTTATTATTCAAAAACACATCGCGCCACATGGTGGGGTCAGAGGCGGCAATGCGGGTAAAATCCCGAAAGCCGGCGGCAGAGAAGTTGATCACTTCTTTGTCAGTGACGCGGCGCAGATCATCGGCGACGCCGACCATTGTGTAGGCGATCAAATGCGGCGCGTGCGATGTCACTGCCAGAACCAAGTCGTGGTGCTGGGCATCCATCACCTCTACGTTTGAGCCAAGTTTTTCCCAAAAGCTGCGCAGGTTGGCAAGCGCTGTTTCATCGGTATTTTCCACCGGCACAAGAATGCACCAGCGGTTGTCAAAAAGCGTTTCAAAACCGGAATGCGGGCCAGAACGTTCTGACCCCGCAATCGGGTGCGCGGGAATGAAATGAACCGTTTCAGGCACAAAAGGAGAGACACTTTTAATGACAGAAGCTTTCACAGAGCCTACATCACTTAGCGTAGCCCCCGCTTTTAAATGCGGCCCTATTTCTTTGGCCACTGCGGCCATTGCACCCACGGGAACTGCTAGAATAACAAGGTCAGCGTCTTTAACGGCTTGCGCTGCTGTGTCGCAAACCTGATCACACAGCTTAATTTCGCGGGCAATGTCACGGGTCTCAGATGATCGCGCATAGCCGCTGATGGTTTCAGCCAGCCCTGCACGGCGGATTGCGTGCGCAATAGAACCCGCGATCAACCCCAACCCGATCAGGGCCACTTTTTTGTAAATCACACTCATGAGCCTGCCTTAAATTCTGTCAATGCCGCCACAAGTTGGCGACAGGCCGCGCCATCCCCGATGGTGATGCGCAAAGCTTGCGGCAGATTATAATTCGCAACTTGTCGTACGATCAAGCCGTTATCCTGTAAATGCGCGTTCGCCGCTGTTGCCTCTTCGGTTGAACCGAAACGGATCAGAATGAAGTTGGCAAAAGACGGGTCGGACGGGATGCCGATTTTATCCAGCTCGGCGGCCAGCCAACCGCGCCATTTTTCATTTTCAGCCCGGCAATGTTCGGTATATTCCACATCTTCCAATGCGGCCTTTGCGGCGGCCAATGCCGCCCCGCTGACATTGAACGGCCCCTTTAAGCGGTTCAGCACTTCCATTACATTCGCCGGGCCATAGCCCCAACCGATGCGCAAGCCACCCAGCCCGAATATCTTGGAAAACGTGCGGGTCATCACCACGTTATCGCGGGCTTCTACAAAGGATGCACCACCATCAAAGCCGTAAACAAAATCAGCATAAGCGCCATCCAGCACCAACAAGCATCCCTCTGGCAAACCATCGGCCAAACGGGCAATGTCCGCGTCGGGCGTCATGGTGCCCGTGGGGTTGTTGGGGTTGGCGATAAACACTAGGCGGGTGTTTTCATTGACGGCCCCCAAAAGGGCATCCACATCCGTCACACGGTCGTTTTCGGGTACTGAAACAGGTGTCGCACCAGACAGACGCGCGTTGATCGGGTACATGCCAAAGCCGTGTTCGGTATAAAGCACCTCATCGCCCACGCCTGCAAAAGCACGGCACAGGAAACTGATGATTTCATCCGAGCCGCAGCCCATAAGAATGCGGGTCACATCCAGCTTATAAGTCCGGGCAATCAACTCGCGCAAAGCCGCGTGATCGACGGATGGATAACGATGCATTTGGGTAGCCTCGGCCTGATAAGCCGCTATTGCTTTGGGGCTTGGCCCCAGTGGATTTTCGTTAGAGCTAAGCTTGATCGCGTTTTCAAAGCCAGCAATTTTACTGGCACCACCGACATAGGGTTTCACGCCCATAATGCCCGGTTGCGTATTCAGTTTCAGTCCCATTGCATCGTCCTTTCCAGAAACCTTCTAGCTGTGGGGTTTGGGAATGGCTAGGGGGGCTAATAAAAACTCTGCGGATCAATGTCGATTTGCATGCGCACATCTCGCGGTAGCTTCACGGAGTTGCGCCATGCGGCAAGGGCAGGTTGGAAATGTGTGGCCTTTTCGGCCTTGACCAATAGGCGCACACGGTGGCGGCCGCGCACGCGCGCAATGGGGGCGGGGGCAGGCCCAAAAACCTCGGCCCCGATTTTTTGCAGGCCTTGGGCGTTTCGTGACAGGTAGCTGGCCACATCAAACACCACTTTCAGGTCAGGCCCTGACAGAACAATGCCGGCCAAGCGACCGTAAGGCGGCACGCCTGCCATGCGGCGTTGATCGGCCTCTGCTTGCCAAAATTCTTCTTCTTCGCCCTGCAATATCGCCTGTATCACCGGGTGATCAGGTTGGTGGGTCTGGATATAGGCCACCCCGCGCTTTTGCGCCCGCCCTGCCCTGCCCGCCACTTGGCGGATCAGCTGAAACGTGCGTTCTGCCGCACGCAAATCGCCGCCTTGCAGGCCAAGGTCGGCGTCAATCACACCGACACAGGTCAAGAGCGGGAAGTTGTGGCCTTTGGCTACCATTTGGGTGCCGATAATGATGTCGGCTTCCCCGTTGGCGATGGCATGGATGCGTTCCTTCAGCACCCGCGCAGTCATTGCCATATCGGATGACAACACCGCAATGCGGGCATCAGGGAACCGTCTGATGGCCTCTTCTTCCAGCCGTTCCACACCGGGGCCAACGGCGGCCATGCGGCCTTCCACATCGCAGTTGGGACAGGCAGTAGGGACGGGTTTGGTTTCACCGCATTGATGGCAGATAAGTTGGCCGTGAAAGCGGTGTTCAACCATGCGGGCATCACAATCATCGCACCCCACCTGATAGCCGCAGGCGCGGCATACGGTGACGGGCGCATAACCACGGCGGTTGATGAACAACAGCGATTGTTCACCCTTTTTCAGGCGTTTTTCGACCTCATGCACCAAGGTGGGTGAAATCCAGCTTTGCGCTTCCATATCCTGCGCACGCAGATCAATCGCCTTCATATCAGGCAGTTCAGCTGCACCATAGCGGCCTTCCAGATCAACCCGGGCATATTTGCCGCTGGCCGCATTTACCCATGTTTCCAACGCAGGTGTGGCAGACGCCAGAACCACGGATGCACCCACAAGGGATGCCCGCATTACCGCCATATCGCGGGCCGAATAAAACACGCCCTCTTCCTGTTTGTAGGATGTGTCATGTTCTTCATCGACCACAATCAGCCCAAGGTTTTGAAACGGCAGGTATAGGGCGGAACGTGCGCCCACAACCAGCTGTGCTTTACCCTCACCCACCATGCGCCAGCAGCGGCGACGTTCGGTCATTGTGACGCCAGAATGCCATTCGGCGGGGCGTGCGCCGAAACGTTGTTCAACGCGGTCTAAAAAAGCCACCGTCAGGGCTATTTCAGGCAGTAGAACTAATGCTTGGCGACCTTGTGCCAGACATTCTGCCACCGCTTCCAGATACACTTCGGTTTTACCGGAACCTGTGACGCCTTTCAGCAAAGTCGTGGAATATTCTTGCTTGGCAACCGTCGCCCGCAAGGTTTCTCCACCTGCCTGTTGACTGTCGCTTAATTCCAAGCCTGCCATCAGCGGATCCAGCTTGGGGTAGGCTACATCGCGCGGGGTTTCCACCTCTAGCACCGCGTCCAGCTTGACCAATCCGTCAACAACTGACCCTGACACGCCCGCGAAATCCGCGAGTTCCTTTTTGGTGAAGTGCTGCCCGTTATGGGCGCGCAAAACATCCAGAACCCGCGTTCGCGCGGCAGTTTCACGCGTCGGTGTTACATCGCCCAAAGCGTAAACTTTGCGCATAGAGGGCGGATCAGCCAACCCCGGTGCGCGGGTTGCCAACCGCAGCATCGCGTTCATCGGTGTCAGGGTGTAATCGGCCACACGGGTCAGGAATTGGCGCATTTCAGCGCGCATCGGCGGCAGGTCAAGCACGCGTGAAACCGCGCGAATTTTGGCAAGATCATAATTGCCTTGGCCCCGCCCCCAAATCACCCCGATCACTTTGCGCGGGCCAAGCGGCACTTCCACGAATGCACCCGCATAAACGCCCCCTGCAGGGGCTTTGTAATCCAGAAACCGATCCAAAGGCTGATCTGTCAGCACAGACACCAAAGAACCGGCTTCAAAATGTGATGGATCACCTGAAAGTGTCACTTTGTTCAAACTTCTTTACATTCTTTTGTTTCACACGGGGTCAGCTTACTGTAATACAATGCCAAACACAGTAAGAAACTTGAACAGGCATAGGATACTTTCATGAAATTTTTCGTAGACACCGCAGAGGTTGATGAAATCGCAGAACTGAACGATCTGGGCATGTGTGACGGGGTCACAACCAATCCGTCCCTGATCCTGAAATCAGGCCGCGACATTCTGGAAGTGACCAAAGAAATTGCCGGTATGGTTGATGGGCCTGTCAGTGCTGAAGTGGTAGCCTTGAAAGCCGAGGATATGATCGCAGAGGGCCGCAAGCTGGCCAAAATCGCTGAAAATATCGCGGTGAAAGTGCCGATGACATGGGACGGGCTGAAAGCCTGCGGGGTTCTGGCCGCTGAAGGCACCATGGTTAACGTCACCTTATGCTTCTCTGCCAATCAGGCATTGCTGGCGGCAAAAGTGGGGGCAACTTTCATATCCCCCTTCATTGGCCGTTTAGATGACATTAACATCGATGGGTTAGACTTAATCGACGACATTCGCACGATCTATGATAATTACGGCTATGATACACAAATTCTGGCGGCCTCTATCCGTTCGGTTAACCACGCTAAAGATTGCGCGCTGATCGGTGCCGATGTGATGACGGCACCGCCTGAGGTGATCAAAAAGATGGCCAATCATGTGCTGACAGACAAAGGTCTTGATGCGTTTATGAAAGACTGGGCTAAAACGGGTCAGAAAATCCTTTAGGGGCAGACAAATGACACAGACCGCCGAAAAATTTGCACAGGTTCGAAAGGAAATTCTTTCGAACCCGAAAGCATTTCTGGAAGACCACGAGGTGATGCGTGCCCTGATTGCGGCAGACCGTCAGCAACAGCCAAGCAATGTGATTGATCTGCGATCCATCGCGATGGACCGGATGGAAGATCGGCTGAACAAGCTGGAAGATACCCACCGTACTGTGATTGCGGCGGCTTATGATAACGTGTCCAGCATGAACCAGATCCATCGCGCGGTTCTATCCATCATGGAACCTGATGATTTTAATGGGTTTTTACAATATGTAGAACATGAACTGGCCCCGACCCTTGGCATAGAATCGGTTGGGCTTTGTCTGGAAACCCAAGCTGTTCTGGCGGGCCAAGGCCCGTCTTTATCCAAGGAATTCGGCACGGGCGTTACTTTCATGGCCATCGGTGAGGTTGAAGATTACATCACCCATGGCCGCGATATGAACAGCCGCCCCGTGACCATGCGCGCGGTAAGATCGGGCAGTGGCTATTTGTTTGGTGACTGTGCTGAGCCTATTTTATCGGAAGCTTTGCTGAAACTTGATTTGGGCAAGGGTAATTTACCGGGCATGTTGGTACTGGGGTCTAAACATCCTGACCAGTTTGCACCCGTGCAAGGCAGTGATTTGCTGCTTTTCCTGGGCGGTATGTTTTCACGCATCATGCGCCGCTGGCTGGCATAGATGACCCCACCCACCACAGGCGCACATGACCTGATGGAACACTGGCTGACCCATGTGACGGCCATTCGCGGACAATCCGAAAAAACCATTAATGCCTACCGCCGCGATGTATCTGGATATTTGGGTTTTTTGACCCATCACAAGGGCGGTATACTTGGAAAATCTGCCCTTGAGGCCGTCACTATCACCGATATGCGCGCATGGATGGCCCATGAACGCAGGCGCGGAATAGCAGCGCGATCTTTGGCGCGGTCTTTATCGGCGGTAAAAAGTTTCTACCGTTGGCTGTCGGAAACCCACGGGCTGGAAGTGACATCTGTGTTGGCTACACGGGCACCCAAATTCAAAGCCGGCCTGCCCCATCCTGTGGCTGCAAATGATGCAAAGGCCATGATCAACACCGCTGATTTTCAATCAACCGAGCCTTGGGTCAGCGCACGCGATACCGCCGTATTAACCCTGCTTTACGGCTGCGGCTTGCGCATATCCGAAGCCCTTGATTTGACATACGCCCAAGCCCCCTTGCCCGAAGTTCTGAAAATTCGCGGCAAAGGCAACAAAGACCGTATCGTGCCCGTGATCCCTGCCGCACGAACCGCCGTGAACGCATATCTGCGCTTGTGCCCCCATGCCCATGAACCTGATACACCGCTATTCTTAGGGGTGCGTGGCAAGCGATTGAACCCGCGCCAAATTCAAAAAGTCATGGAACAAGTGCGTTTGCAACTTGGTTTGCCGTCTTCTGCCACGCCGCACGCTTTGCGACATTCCTTTGCAACCCACCTGCTGGAAGCGGGGGGGGATTTGCGGAGTATTCAGGAACTTTTGGGACATGCTTCACTTTCCACAACCCAAGCATACACCGCCGTTGATCAAGCCCGTTTGATGGCAGTTTACCGTAAAGCCCACCCAAAGGGCCGCTAGGGTCAGGACCTATTAATCCTGCACCTCTGGTTTGACAGATTTTTTCACTGGGTAGGCACAGTTACGCAGTAAATACCGTCTATTTTCAAGCAACTGTAACGTATCCAGTGGGAAAATATGCCAAATCCGTTGGACGTGGCTTTCCCTTCATCTCAGCGGCTTGGCACGCTTGCAAATAG
>JAESRV010000083.1 GCA_016764475.1 Amylibacter sp. | reverse complement strand
TTAACAATATTTCTTCTTAAATGTGACTACTCAGGAGAGTTAGAGGTTTATAAGATACGGCACAGAAGAAAAAAAGACGAACACTTAAAATTATTTTCCCAATACTTTGATAAAGTCAAAGCGCAAAAAAAATATGTATACTTACAAAATATTGACTCTGATATTTTAGCTCTTTCACTCTCTTGCTACATGAAAGGCATATTTAGTGAGTATGTGGATAATCCTAATAATTTCACAATGGAAAACCAAGCTTCGGCATTAATAAGGCTCTTCTTTCATACACTTAAAACTTAATGATAGTTCCACCCAGTGCATAAGTTGTTTGAGAACTACACTCTGGCTATGGCACTTAAGCATGCATCAACAACGGAGGCCACACACGTTCTTTTATATGAATCGTCAATATCCTAAAAGTATTTAAAATAGTTAGCGACCAATTTAAGTTTTCCAACAGAATTTCTGTGACAGCTTTTGTCGTTCGGTTACACAAATGCTTATTGGGTAATATGAAAAACCACCCAAGTGTAAGTAACACCCTCGTTTTAAGACGTCATTGTTACGTACCTAAATGCCGCGTTTAGTCAGCATAGTGAGGTCGAGCTTGTTCTGCCTTGCGCCCTGTAAGACTGTCCGTCGTCATATAAAGTTGGACACATGAGCGTTTGATTTAACGGAGGCTCTGGTTCGTTTTCTTGGTTTGATTATGCAGCTTGTTTTTGATGTTGCAAGCGGCGTTTCTGGATTGTCTGTATTTTGATTTTCCTCCTTTCCCTGATGATGGATTTATCACGACCGAAGTAGACATCGGCTGGTGTGACGTTGTTGAGGCTCTCGTGGTAACGCTCGTTGTTGTAATACTCGACGAAAGCTCTGATCTGCCGTGCAAGATCGCCAGGCAGGTAATAGTTCTCCAGCAAAACGCGGTTTTTCATGGTTTGATGCCAGCGTTCGATTTTGCCTTGGGTTTGTGGATGGAAGGGTGCTCCACGAACGTGCTTCATGTGTTTGTCTTTCAACCATTCAGCCAAATCACCGGATATATAACATGAACCGTTGTCGCTCAGCAGGCGTGGTTTGTGGCGCACCGTTGCTTGATCGCAGCCCGATGCTTGTAGTGCCATTTCCAGCGTATCTGTCACATCTCCGGCCCGCATATTGGTGCAAAGCTTCCACGCAATGATGTAGCGGGAATAATCATCAAGGATTGTGCTGAGATAATACCAGCCCCAGCCTATGATCTTGAAGTAGGTAAAATCGGTCTGCCACATCTCGTTGATAGCAACCGTCTTGTCCGTGAACTCAGCGGCAGCCTTGATCACAACATGTGCCGGTACCGTGATCAGGTCAGCGGCCTTTAGAATGCGGTAAGCCGATGATTCCGAGATAAAATACCGCTTCTCGTCGGTATGTTTGATAGCTAGTTCACGACAGGTCAGTGCCTCATGCTCTAACGCAAACTCTATGAAGTTATCTCGGACTTGCTGGGGAATACGGTTCCAGACTGACTTCGGGCGAGGCGAACGATCTGCCAGTGCATCCAGCCCGCCATCAACATACAAATCATACCAACGGTAATAGGTGGCGCGTGGGACACCCAACATATCCAGCGTTTGTTTTGTAGGCAGATGCCCGTTTTCTACGATACGGATTATTTCCAGCTTTTCTGATGCAGGGTATCTCATTCCTCGTATCCCCCAACCCCTGTCATACTTTTTTGAGCAGACGGTTTTCCAGTGTCAGATCAGCAACGCATTCTTTCAAAGCTAAGGATTCAGATCGCAGCTCTTTCACTTCAGGCGAGGTGGCCTGACGTGCGGTATCGCCTGATAGACGGCGTTTGCCAGCCTCAAGGAACTCTTTGGACCAACTGTAATACAAGCTTTCTGCAATGCCTTCACGGCGGCAAAGCGCAGAGATGCTTTCTTCGCCGCGAAGGCCAGCCAACACAATGCGGATATTCTCCTCGGCGGAATAGGTCTGTCTGGTCTTACGGCGAATGTTCTTCACCAATTTATCTGCAGCCGCTTTGCTGCTTCCGGATTTCTTGTTCATCTTCACTCCTTAGTGGTTTCGATGAACCAGAAATCCTCCGTTAATTAAATACCCAATTCTGTCTCACAGGTGCTGACGTCAGACACAGCTTTGGGAGATGGTTTCAAAACAAAACCTAACCAGCACCAGTCCAATTAATCCTGCAAACGTTGCCATTGCCTTTCGTCTTGCAAACCCGCCAAGCCACAGGTAGGGTACGATTTCGCATGCGCACAGACAACATCAAGACCCCTTGCCCGTCATTGATATGGCTTTGATCGACCATCAAGACGATGGTCTCTCCGTTGGAAGCCAAACGAGTAAATATGTCGACGGCATAGGCCTGTACAATCAATGTGGGAATTGCTCAAAACACGGAAAACATACTGGTATCGGTGATTTTTTATGCCGAGCTCACGCGGTAACGCCGCCGATAATTCCATCAAATTGGCACTTCGTACGTCAAGAAGGAGGCTCAAAAGCAATGCCAGCCCTTCACAGCGAGATTTGTGGAACCCTGGAAGCCGCTCCATAAAATCAGCCTTGATAGCTTCATTTACCGCGGAAAAACCTGATAAAACAACCATATACATCTCCAATTTTATAACAGGAGACTCATTGAATCACAGAATTTAGACAGATGGCAAACTTAATTTACTAAATTGAAGGGTGGCAAGGTAAGACGGGGGGTAGACCAATGAGTGGATACCAAACCGTGACACGTCCAAATTGCCCTGACACTAGCACGCTTCCTCTTATGCAGCGATTCATTGCGCTCCATCTTGGCACAAAATGCCGCCAGAAGGGGCGTCCACCTCATCGCTTACTACGAAACACCAAACGTAATAATTCATCGAACGACAACTGAAACGGTTCCATAAATTCTTCGAGAAAGATAGGAAAATCTCTTAATCGCCGGTTGTCAGGCGTTCAATAAGTTGCTTTGTCGTGGGAATGAAAACACCGCCGTTTTCATCGCGATAGAACGGGTCATCACCCGCTTTATATGCATTATGGCCAGCAAAAATCAGGGATTTATCCAGGTTCTTGCCTGCAATAGCCTCTTGCAGCCCTTTGCGAATACAATGAACACGCGGATCAGGCCGTTTGCCCGTTGAATATTTTTTATCGGCGTCCTCACACCACGTGCTGAGTTTGCAAGTGGAAATACACCCCACACATTCAGTCTTGTGAGACTTGATTTCAAGTGCCTTTTCACTGGTTACAAAAATCAGTGTGTCATCGGGGGTGCGCAAGGGGATTGTAAACCCTTGTGCAATCCAGCGATCGACCTTCTCTATGTCCTCTGGTGAAACACCATAACTGTTGGCGGGCACACCGGCCCCTTCGACGGGTTTGTTCATGCTATTGGAAATTTTTAGCGCAAAAGGCACCTGCCGGTTCGAGCGTTCATATAATTCGCGCATCATGCCATTTTTGTATGCTGACGAATAAAAACCGGTGGGGCTGAACTTGTTGAGAACCACATCCTCTTCTTTCATAGCAAACAAAAGGTCTTTCCATTCTTTGCTTATGGGGCATTCTTTGGTCAACATATCCCGCGTGCCAATCTGAAAGGCAATCGGGCCAATTTCCGGATTATCCAACCAGTCTTGCCAATCGCGCAAATACCAGACACCCCCGGCCATGATGATGGCAACATCCTGCATACCATTATCGTTCATGATTTTACGCAAAACCTTGACGCGTTCATAAGGGGCTTGTGGTTCGTCGGGATTTTCCCGGCTGGTGATGCCATTGTGCCCACCGGCCAGCCATGGGTCTTCATAAACCACAGCCCCGATGACTTCTTTGTATCTGCCGGCCCAGTTTCTATAGGTGCGGGTTAACAGAACCTTTAAAGCCATGGCACTGGAAATGATCGGATCCAGATAAACCCCTTCATCGGCGCAAATCCGGGCATCTTCTTTAGACGCCAGACCCGCGCCCATCGTTACGGCGTGAATTTTGTTACCACCACCGACCAGACGCGTTGCCGCCAGAACCTCGCGCATAATGCGCATGGAACCACCGGCCATTTTAAGAAAGTTTATTCGGATACGCCCCTTGCCGTTGCAGGCATTATGGGCGACCTCAACCTGTAATTGACAGCCCTTTACCGACATTGTCAGCATCTCTTCAAAGCGCCCATGACGCGTCTTGGCCTTATAAGAGTAAGGCTCCTCGCGACCCTCTTGATCATAACCGATGGCCGCACCCGTGGCCGCAATGGTTCCTGCTGCATTTTCCGCCGCCCAAGCCCCTGCGTTTGCGCCATTTGTGGCCCCAACCCCCTTACCCCCCTGGATAAAGGGGCGTATCCACGCACCATCTATGAAAACAGGTTGGTTGAGTTTTTCAATAAGAGACATTTTAGAATGTTACTCCGCTTGGTAAAGGTAAGCGATGGGGTGGACGCCCCCTCTGGCGGCATTTTGTGCCAAGATGGAGTGCCAAGAACCGCTGCATAACTACATAGGAGGAAGCATCGTAAGCGTCAAGTCGAGCTACAATCAAATGGCCTTTTTTGCTTGAGTCATCCTGGCATCCATCATGGCCACACTTCGAATGACAACAAGCAACCCTTTTGCATATAAATTGATTGCACTGCCTACTCACCGCAAATACAGTCGTCGACATCGGGACATGAGTCTCGGCATAAATCATGTTTTCAGGTGTCCCCGAAGCGGTCGTTTTGTGGAGGGGGAGAATCGGGAAGGCAGTGAAATTCTGCCACGTACCCAACGCTGTAAAGGGGATCAGCTGCGCATATTCCACTGGGGGAAACTCTGGGAAGGAGGGCAGTCGAGACGAACCTGAGTCAGAAGGCCGGCCTGAAAATCTTGCCGTGGTGCTAGGAAAGTGCTGCGGGTGATTTTCATGAAGGGGAATGATATGGATATTTCTAACCAACCAAAATCCGATGGCCACTGTTTTAGCGGTGCTGAGCGTGAGGCGCTCTATAAAACAGTCTTTACCCGGCGCGATGTTCGCGGGCAATTTACCTCGAAACCGGTTCCTGAAGATGTTCTGAGCCGCATACTTATGGCTGCACATTATGCACCATCTGTCGGGTTCATGCAGCCGTGGAACTTTGTCATCGTGCGTAAAGAGGAAACCAAACGCAAGATTCATGGTCTCTTTGAGATGGCACATAAAGAAGCGGCTAATATGTTTGAAGGCGAACAGCCTAAAACCTACCAAAGTCTAAAGCTTGAAGGAATTCTAGAATCACCAATCAATATCTGTATTACCTGTGACCGGGATAGAGCTGGGCCAGTAGTAATAGGCCGAACCCACGCACCGGTTATGGATGTTTACAGCAGCGTTTGTGCTGCGCAAAACCTGTGGTTGGCAGCGCGCGCCGAAGGTCTCGGGTTTGGTTGGGTCAGTATTTTCAATCACAAGCATCTTAAAAAAATATTGGGTATGCCTGCGCAGACTGTTCCCGTTGCTTATATTTGTCTTGGTTACGTCTCAAATCTCTTTGATAAACCCGAGCTACAGTCCGCCGGTTGGGGTTCTCGCTTACCGCTTGGCGATGTGGTTAATTTTGAAGGGTTTGGAAAAAGTTCGGATGATCCCTTCGCCACAAAACTGCTAGAGCGGATTGGTGCTGACCAACAGAAAATTGAAGACCATGGCTATCGCGGAAACTTCGTGATTTCGAAATAGGAACTCGAGATCTACGAATGCGGTTAGGCTTGAGAAAGTGCACCTCAGCGTGACAACTCTGTGGCCTCACGTTAAGGGATTACATGCGAACGCCAAAGGCTGGTCCCGTTGTGCTTGATCGCCCCGTTGAAATGTACACTTAACCCAAACCTACCAAGTCTAGTATTTTTCAATATGCCAAGAAAGGGAGGTGTAATTCAAAACAATACGCAATCCGCAAATACCGTGTTTGTCGTTTAGCCATACGCATTCATCAGTGCCTTAGAAAAGCGGCCAGATGTTCTTTATTTGACATCGTTGCCGTAGCGGTAATGCGTTTATGCTTGCGGTCAATTTCATCAATGCAGCGGATCGCCAGGCGTGACAAAACGGCCGGATTATGCTGCACGATCTGGTTTGCCCTGTTCTGAGACACCACACAAACCCGCGATGGCAAAAGCACCTTTGCTTCGGTTTGGTGACCGCGTCCGGTCTGGAAGGAACTAATACCGGTAATCTAGCCGGGATAGGCCAGCCTGAGCAAGGTTGAGCTGCCATCGAAGTAGGGCAATCAGCCCCCTTGATACGCAGGTGGCTCCGGCATTGTTGCTGCCTTGCTCCCAAAGGGTTCGCCCCTCGGGCAGGTCCGTGCGCTTGAACCGGTGCGCAAGGGCGGCGACCGAGCTTTCGCCCACAGGTTCCCAAACGCTTTGCGCATAAAACGCGCATTTACCGCAAGGGTGTAGGTTACGACGGGGTGTTGGCATATTGCCCTTTCTTGTTTCCGTATCAAAAGCACAGGAGAAGTGCAGTTTCCAGAGCTTGGTGCGGAAATCTTGGTGTCATTTTATGGCATTTTTTTGACGATCGTTAATGACGTGGTCCCTTTCCCCTAATATTTTCGACGAAAAGGTAATGAAATCGCCCCGGAATACCCGGGAATGAGAGGTTGCGAGTGCGTGACAAAACCGACGAGGCAGCGCCTGACCTTCCGCCTAAACCTGCGGCGCGTCGTGGCAAGGTCAGAATGTGGACCTATTTCAAGCTGTTTAAAAAGGATATTCTGTCGGCGCAGCCTGAGTGACTTTACCGCACCTGGATGGCCGAAATGCGCACGCCGTTCTTTCGGTCCTATATGTGCAATGACCCCAAGCTGGTTGATTTAGTTTTGAAACAGCAGCCCATGGGTTTCCCTAAATCTGAACGCATACGGGTGGGACTGAAGCCGCTTTTGGGCGAAAGTGTTTTTATCTCAAACGGCGAAACCTGGGCGCATCAGCGGCGCATTATTGATCCGGCATTTGAGGGCGGGCGGTTGCGCATTGTCTTTCCGGCGATGTGGGACAGTGGAATGGTGGCGGGCGAACGGTTGGGTCAGATCGCCGGTGACAGAATCAGCAATGCTATCTGGCGTTCTTCGGGACAACTCAACACCATCGCTTCAACATAAGTCATGTCACCATCCATTTCATGCACAATAGAACCATCATGCATAATCCGCACCCAGACCCCGTTGACCTGCACAGAAATCATATGATCTTCAACAATCACACTCCCCCTACGCCGCGCCCTGATCGCGGCGCAGAA
Organism: Amylibacter sp.; assembly: GCA_016764475.1. Classification (GTDB taxonomy): domain Bacteria; phylum Pseudomonadota; class Alphaproteobacteria; order Rhodobacterales; family Rhodobacteraceae; genus Amylibacter. The sequence continues at coordinate 14,673 of JAESRV010000083.1, read as the reverse complement.
CGATCTTGTTAGGGCGTAATTTTATCTGAATGTCACGGGCATCTTTACGGTCGGTGGATTTCACCACCAGAAAGGTTTCCTGTTCCTTCGGGTTCGGATGAATGCTTCTTTGGGGGCCAGACCTTTGCCTCAGACCGTCTATTGCCTTTCTGATCACGATGAAACCCGGTATAAAGTTGCGCTGATTTCCAAACACGGGTAAGAGATTTTGCAATATGGGCCACGAGAGCATTCCTTAAATCAAATATATAAAAAGACATTTGAATGTGGCCCATTACGGGCCACATTATTTGCAATTACCTAAGTGTCGGATTCAAAATATTACTTTTGATTGCAATGGCTTGCAATTCTGCGCGTGAGGGTTCTGATGTGTGCAATGAATATCCATGCCTCTGAACTGGCGATGGATTTTCCGCAATCTTCGGCATCGGTTCAGCCATGCGAAGGTGCGTTCTACAACCCACCTTCAGGGGATAACCTCGAAGCCCACTGCGATATCAGAACGCTTAACAATCTGGATTGTCCAGTTTCCAACTCCCTCAAGAGCGTCCCGCAACTTTGGCCCAGCATAGCCACTATCCGCGAAAATATAGCGTAGATCAGGGTAGGCCCCACGGATGGATTTCAACACTTCCGGCGCTATGTACCACCAATCCGACCATGCAGCCGAGCGTGTCAGTGACGATATGGCGTTTGCGGCCTTTGATTTTTTTACCGCATCGTATTCCGAAACTCCGCCGCTTTCCGTTGTTTTTATGGACTGGCTGTCCACAACACCAGCAGTGGGGTTTGATTTCTTCCCGTGCAGATCACGCGCCGTCGCCACCAGAATATGACTGATCATTTCGAATATCCCGTCATCGCTCCAGCCGTAGAAATAGTAACGCACGGTGGACACAGGCGGGGAATCATTGGGCAGCATCCGCCACGCACAACCAGCACTTGCGATGTAAAAATGGCATCAACAACATCACGCATTTCGGTGCTGCGCGGGCGGCCTGTCATTTTGGGCGGCGGAAGGTGTGATGCGATCATTCCCATTCCTGATCGGTTACGTCGCTTGCATAGCGTCCGGATTGCCGTTCATATCTAATACGAGTGATTTCAGTCCAAGCCATTGTGATCTCCGTTGAATCTTATCAATCCAATTGAATCACAACATGCTGAAATCACTCAACTAGTTTTGGTTCATACACTAAGACAAGCGGGGTAGAAAGGTGGCCTTACTATTTGGGTTAGGTGGCGTCACCTATCTGGTCTGCATAGCGGCATTTTCTGGTTTAAGCTTTAAATTGAATGGCCGCATGAGGTCACCGTCTAAAATTTAAGAAAAGAACCTCTTCCGCAAGAGAGATGGGCATTCTCAAGTCAAAAACCAACTGCATCATGTGACTGCAAGCCAGACCAGGGACAGAAGCATGCACCTTCAGTTGCCAAAAACACCTTGCAATTATGTGCCCGAATACAGAAGTGATTTCAATCACCTTCGGCTTTGCTAATCAGGTGATAAACCCAAGTGCCTGCGGCCCAGGTTGCAGGCATTCCAAGCCAGATAGACAGAACGAGGGATGTTATCGGGGACAGCGCAGTCAAGCCAACGGCCTGCCCCAACAATCCCAGCATAAACAGATTTATCGCCACAGCGGTTGCCGCAAATGGATAGAGCACGGCTGACAATTTCCATACTGGCCAGCGTTTGCCGGGTTCGCTACTCATGCGACTTGCGTAACACTGGCGCGTTTCAGGGCGGCGGCTATCATTTCCGGCACTCTGCCGTGGTCACCGATATGCGGCAAAAGCAGGCCGTCAAAGCCAGCCTGAGAGAGTGCCTTTGGTATATCCTGAACCACGTGTCCAGCCCTGAGCGCAAATACTGGCAGGCAAACAACATGCTTCTTGTTTGCATCCGAAATCCCACATAGATCATGAGCAACCGTCGTCACAAAGGGTTCTTGCTCCAAAAAGCCTGCTGCAACCGTGCAAAACTCCCCACGGTCTTCTATTTCGCGTACCAATGCATAGGTTGCCTCTGCCGACGCACCTGATCTCTTACCGCCATGAGCCGCAACCAACAGATTGGTTTGGCTTGGGGGAAACCCTGCGGTGGCAGCCGCCGACAGAGCCGTATCCAGTACCAAATCCGCAAGTGCCGTATCAGAACCAAAAGGGGCCGACAGATGCACACCAGATGCACCTGCAGACAATAATCTAGCGGGTAAATGCGTACCGGTAAACCAGCCTTCGGCCATAAAAAACGGGTAAACATGTGGTGCCGTCATGCCATCGAGTGCGCGGTCAAGTGCGCCGGGGGCGGCCAGTGTTGCACTGCGCACATGCCAGTTTGGCAACAGTTTTGCCACACGATCAGCCAGTTCTTTAAGGGCGACTTCCTGAGGCTCAGGGTCAGATGGCGCACCGTGCGCCACAATCAAAACCTCGTTTGATGCGGCTTCAGTGGCTGGTGCCATCCGAGAAGGTGATTTTATTCCATACATTGTATTTTCCAGAGGGTTTGTTCATCGGCAGGCGTCTGACCTCCCGCAAGGTTTTCGTGTCGTACACAATCACGGCGCCATCATTTTCCCAAATTGAAACCAGCGCATATTTTCCGTCACGGGTAAATTCGGTATGGGCCACCGTTTTGCCAGGTGCCGGATTAAGGGTTTTGACAATTTCCAGGGTTTGCTTATCGATAATGTGGATCTCGTCCTTGTGCGGGCCAAAGAACACGTCAGCCCAAACATAGGGCGTGTTTTCGTGGCTGCGCAAAAAGAACCCCGGCCCATCGGTTTTGATTGTCTTGATCACTTTCCAGGTGTCTATATCGATGACGCTCAGGGCGGCTTCTTTCAAATGCGGTGTTGCCATTACACGGCGCCCCTGACTTTGCCAGGTGATCCCTGATCCCAGATGTGGCATCCCCGGCAAGGGAAATTCGGCAATCACACGCCCCACATCCAGATTGACCACAACACCCTTGTCGCCTGTTCTGTTGGTGCCAATCAGGTTGCGGTAATCTGGGGTGAAAAAGAAATCATCCAGCGGCTCTTTCACTGGAATTCTGCGCCGTGCAAACAGGCCTTCTTCGGCAACCAATGCTTCATTCATTCCGGCCTCGTAACTGTGGACAAACCCGTCATGAAACGGCCCGCCGTTCGGATCGGTAGTAATTTCCCACACCTCGGGCGTGTCTTTCAAAGCCAGCACAAAACTGTTGCGCTGCGGCGCCTGATAGACCGCTGAAACGCGGCTGGGGGTGCCATCAAAACCGCGGACCTCGCGGATGTTGGCCACACTCAGATCCGCAGTTGAAAGAATGGTCAATGACATCGGCAGATAATTGGAAACAGCCAGCCATTTTCCGTCACTGCTCATGGCAATATTGCGGCTGTTCAGCCCCGCGCGCACGCGCCCCACTTCGTGCAAAGACCAGATATCATATTTTTGCACCCAGCCATCGCGCGACATCACGAACACATAACGCCCGTCGGGGCTGAACTTTGGGCCGCCATGCACGGCAAACGGGGTCGCGAAGCGGTCAAGCACGGCAAAACTGTCGCCATCCAGAACCGAAATATGATGATCGCCGGTTTCCACCACCAGCGTGATATTCATCGGGTCGCCTGAAAATACTGGCGCATTGGCGGGGATATAATCCGTGCGCAATGCCCGTGTCGCCTCGATATCCGTTGCGTCCCATTTTGGTGCCTCGGCTAGCGGAGTGTTAATATAGCTGGCAAGGGCTGTTATTTCCTCTGCGCTTAACTTTGCCGCATATCCCGGCATTTGGGTGGCGGCGCGCCCGGTTGAAATCACGGCCTCAAGATTTGGCCCGCGCATCCGCCGCAGAGTTTGCGGGATCAGAGCTGGACCGGTGCCGCCAAGCCGGGTTTTGGCATGGCATTCAGCACAATTCTTGGCATAAATGCCAGCGGCATCGGGGCTTGCATTCGCAGGCAAAACACCACTTGCAAGGGCTAGTAAACTAAGTGAAACGATGTGCCGGATCATGGCTTTTCCCTCTGAATGGAGTGACTTTCAGACGCTCGGTATCATCAAGGCCAATCTGTTGGTTTGACAAGTAACATGCGGGGTCTTCGGCCCATGGATCACCGGTAACCTGCAAGGCGCGAATGCGGGTGTTGCCGCCGCAGACCGCCTGAAACGCGCAAGCGCCACAGCGGCCTTTCAGGGGCCTTGGGCGGGTGCGCAGGGTTGCCAGCATCGGATCATCACCGGTCCAAAGCTTTGAAAAAGGCGTTTCTTTTACACTGCCCACGGTATAATCCGACCAATAGGTATCAGGGTGAACCTTGCCTTGCGGGTCAATATTGGCGACACCCAAACCTGATGAATTTCCGCCCCACGCCTCAAGATGAGCGCGCACATGTGCGGTTTGTCCGGCGCTGAAATTCCGCTCGACCCAGCGCAGAAACCAGACAGCATCCGCATCATTATTGCCGGTGACAATCTCAAGCGGGTGATCGCTGTTGATCGCGGCCCATGCGCGCTCAATCAGCATATCCATCGCTGCGATTGTATGGTTGTGTGCCGCATCTTCGCCCCGGTTTTTATCCCCGCGCCCAGCATAAACAAGATGGCTGAGGTAAAATTTATCCACGCCCTCGCTGTCGCAAAGATCAAGCATTTCCGGCAGGTGATGGGCGTTATCCTCGGTCAGGCAAAACCGCAGGCCCACTTTGACGCCGCGTGCCTTACAGGCCCGCAGACCTGCCAAGGCTTCGTCAAAGGCACCTTCAACACCGCGAAACCAATCGTTTGTTTTGCCAATTCCATCCAGTGAAATGCCCACATAATCAAACCCCAGATCGGCCACGCGATCAGCGGTTTCACCAGTCAGTTTTGTGCCATTGGTGGACAGGCTGAGATGGCGAAAATCCAGCTTTCGCGCCCGCTCGGCCAGATCAAAGAACCCGGGATGCGACAGCGGCTCACCCCCCGACAGGATCAAGGCGGGCACCTTGAAATCCGCCAGATCATGCAGCACGCCAATCGCCTGATCCTGACTAAGCTCGCCCGGAAAGGCGACATCGGCGGATGTGGTATAACAATGGCGGCATTTCAGATTGCAACGCCGTGTTAAATTCCAGATCACCACAGGCTTGATTGTGCCCCCGGTTTGGCCAAAACCTCGGCGCTGCCGTACCGGTGCAGGGGCCACAAGTTCTTGCATGTATTTGGTCAGTCGGAACATCGGTCAGCCTTTGTTTTTCGCCAGCCGCAGGCCGGTCTTTTTCAGAATGCGGGTGGAATAGAGAATATCATTGCTTTGCGCCGCATCCCCGAGGATTTCGGCAATCAGCCCGCGTTTGGATTCCACCTGTTCGCGGGTATCGCCATGGATCATCGCAAACAGATTATAGGGCCAGTCGGGCAAGGCCCTTGGGCGCAAATAACAATGCGACACAAAATCGAGCGCGCCCAGCTTTGCCCCCAAAACCGAGACCTCGCTGTCATTCACATCCCACACGCTCATGCCATTTGCGATCATGCCCAGTGCATAGTGATTGGGTGCCAGTGCAATGCGCCGGATTACGCCCGCGTCTTTCAGGGCCTGAAGGCGGCGGATAACCTCGGCCGCCTCTATTTTCAGCCATCTGGCGACCTCATCATAAGGTGCAGCCGTCAACGGCAGGCCACTTTGGGTGGCTGCAATCAGGCGGCGATCTGTGGCGTCTATCTTCATGCGGTAACGCGGAATCCGATAAAGAATTCTTCCTGTTTGGGAAACTGCAACACTTTCAGCCCAGTTTCGGCTTCGATCATCCCGGCCACGTCACTAATCCCTTCAGGGTGTTCCGTGGCCAGAACAAACCACATATTCAGATGGTGGTTTCGTTCATAATTATGCGCCACTTCCGGATGTGCATTGACTTTAGTCATGACCTCTTCGAATTGTTCCGCAGGAACGGCGATCGCGCACAGACAAAAAGCACCGCCCATGGCCTCGACATCATAAAGCGGCCCGAAACGGGTGATCACCCCAAGTTCGCGCAAATTTACCAGCCGTTTGATCAATTCCGCTTCGCTTAGCCCGATCTTTCCCGCCATTTCCGAAAAAGGATGTGCGGTTAGCGGGAAGCCGTCTTGCAAGGTGTTGATGATCAAGCGGTCGGTTTTATCCAAAACGTTGTCTGGTAAGGGGTCACGTCTCATGCTACGGCCTCTTTTTGATGCACTACCGCACCTTTTTGTTTGAAACATCGTTGCGAAAACAATACCTGATGCGCACAACCGGCAAGTTCCGGCAATGCCAGAGCACCGTTAAGAACCGCGAGGGCCTGCGCCCGGCTTTGCCCGTGGATCATCGAAAATAACGGATAATCCCAAAGCCCCGCAAGACGTTGGCGTTCATAACACAAGGTTACGCCGGGATGGCGCGCAAGTGCCGTTCCCGCCGCCGTAATCTGATTTTCAGGCACATCCCAGACAACCATTGCATTGGAATGCCAGCCAATTGTGCGGTGACGCACGATCACGCCAACCCGCGTCAGAATACCCGCGTCAGACAGGGCCTTGATCCGAGCGATCACATCGGCCTCGGTTCGGCTCAACTGATCCGCCAACGCATTGAACGGACGCGCGACAAGTGCCAACCCATCGGAAAGCGCCTGTATGATTGGGCGATCCGCATCACATAGCACAGACAGATCAAGCGGTTTGGCAACCGGAGTGCGCACCTTTGCCCCGTTCAGGGAAAAACCCAGATCAATATTAAAGGCGCGGCGCAGGGGCAAATCCAAGACAGTCAGCCCGGTGCTTGCCTTGATCCTCGCAAGGCAAGCGGCCAGGGATTTGGCATCGGGGGCGGTTGCCACAAACCACAGATTCCAATCATGTTCGCGCAGGTAAGAATGATTAACGCCGTGCTCGGTGTTCACCAGTTCGGCCACAGCTTCAATACGCGCGGCAGGCACAGACAAGGCCGCCAGTGTAGACGCGCCAACCGTGTTGGGACGCACTGTAGCCCCGATCCGCGAGATCATGCCAGCGGCCTGCAATACGCGTAGCCTGTCAATGGTATCGGCTTCAGTGGTATCAACATTTTGCGCCATCGCAGCATAGGGGCGGGGCCGCAGCGGAAAATCACGCTGAAACCCGTCCAACAGGGCCTGATCAAGCGGGGATAAATGCTCGATCATGGTTTACAGCCCGTTTCGGTGCGCGCGCGCGGTAAAGAAGATGCCCGACGGGCTTTGCGCTGCAATTTCGTTGGTTTTTTCAAAACTGTGAGTATCGTAAACGGCCACCTTGTTGGCGTCACGCACTGAAATCCACACCTCGGCACCGCGCGGCGCGAACTCCATGTGCAACACACCGGGGCCGGGCGTTAAGGTTTTGACCACTTTGTGGGTGCGCGTGTCCACCACTTGAACCGTATCATTCAACGGCATTGCAAAATTCACCCAAACATAGGGCGACGCAGGCTGTGCGATGATAAACACTGGTTGGCCATGGACAGGGGTACGGGCAATTTCTTTCAGGGCTTCCCGGTTTACCCATAACAATTCATGCTGGCCCACCGCTGGCAGCACAAGCTGCCCGTCGGTAAAAGCCCAGCCTTGCAAATGCGGCATCTTGTAAACCGGCAAATCATCTTCGGTCTTGCCATAATCCTGCAAAAAACGAACCGGCTTGGGTTGATCGGCCCACAGGTCAATCGCAACCACACCTTTTTCACCGAACAGCCCGATCAGATAAGTACGCCCGTCACCGGATATCACTGCATCATAGGGATTTTCCCCGATATCGCCAAGTTTAGTCAGCACCATTTTAGGACCAGAAAAATCCGCCATCCAGGCTTCGCCCGTGTCCCAGGTGACCCACAAAAACCGTCGCCCGGGGGCATCGACAAGGCCGATGGTTTTGGAATTCATTGGAATATCGGCAACCATTTCAAGCGATTGCGCATCGAAAACGCGAATACCGCCTGGCTCATAATTAGATACGGCAACAAGCTTTCCATCGTCGGAAATTGCCCCGCCGATGGAATTGCCCGCCTGTATTACGCGCGCGGCAATGCTATGGGTTAGCATATCCACTTTGGTCAGCCCGCCATCGCGGCCGAAAACATAGGCAAAACGCTCATCCGGCGAATAGGTCAGGCTGGCATGTGACAGATCGCCAAGACCCGTTATTTTAGCGATTGAGGCGTGATCCGAGCGGTCCACCACCAGCAAAGTTCCAGTGGTACGCTCCACAACCAACCCCAGATCACCGGTGGCGCAACAGGGATCGGCTGCCATGGCAGGCACGGCCAGAAAGGTAATCAGGGCAAAAGCCCGAAACAGGTTCATTGCGGTTCTTCCTTCAACAGATATTTGACAATCCACCTTGCATCATCCTCGCTTAACAAAGGGCGCCAGCGCGGCATTGCCGTGCCGGGGATACCGTTTAGAATGGTGCTTTCCAGCACCTCGGGCGGTGTGTCTTTCAAGGCCTCATACGTCAGCGGGCCGCCCAAGCCGCCTTTGCGGGTCAGACCGTGGCAAGAGCCGCAATCCTGTAGCACCATATGTTTCAACTCAAGAACCCTTTGGTCACTAACCCCGGCGCTGGCAGGTGTGCCAAACAGGACCACAATCAGAATATGGCGCAGCAGGTTACGCATTGGCGGCAAAAGCGGTTAAATTGCAGGGGTGGGCGGCAGCCAGATCAGCCGCAACATCTTCATAAAGCGACACCACATGGCCCACCAAAAATAAAACAGGTGCCTCCAAAGATGCCTGTTTGGCGTCATGTGCGACACGCGACAAGGTTGACACCAACCGCAGTTCACGCGGGGTTGTTGCACTTGCAATCGCCATCGCAGGCAAATCAGCGGGCAATCCGTGGTGCATAAGCTGGGTCGCCACCTCAACCATGTTCACAGCCCCCATGTAGATCACCAATGTGGTTTTCTCACTGGCAAGGCTTGGCCAATCAAGATCAAGCGGCATGTTCGCCGCACGGTGCCCAGTTACATAACGCACGCCCGTGGCAAGGCCGCGGTGGGTCAATGGCACACCTGTAGAGCAGGACGCCCCCTGCGCAGCGGTAATGCCCGGCACATATTCCACGGCAATACCTGCGGTCTTTAACGCGCAAGCCTCTTCACTGCCACGCCCGAAAATTAACGGATCACCGCCTTTTAGACGTGCCACTTGTAGGCCATCACGGGCAAGATCGACAAGAATATCATTGATCTGGTCTTGTGGCACAGAATGAAACCCTACCTTTTTACCAACACTGATCCGCCGTGTCGTTTGCGGCAGCATCGCCATGATCTCTTTTGAAACCAGCCGGTCATAGACAATGACATCGGCAGTTTGCAAGATCTTGTATGCACGCAGCGTCAAAAGATCAGGATCACCTGGGCCTGCACCAACGAGGTAGACTTTACCAGATATCTGATCTTTCATGAGATTTCTCGTTATATTAAGGTATTTTGCAGAAGGGGCCACACGGCCCCCCCTTTTTGGTTTATGAAAACAATCAGTAAACATCCTTGCGGGTGTTATAGACGTTGAACTTGCCTGTTGGCGTAATCAGACGCGGGTCTTTGATCACAGCTTTCAGTTCCAGCGTCTTGTCATCGACCACAACAATAGCCGAAGTCAGATCAGCCTTGTTCCAGACCGAGAACCAAACCTCGTCACCGGCCTCGTTGTATTCAGGCTGAACCACACGCGGTTGACCATCTGGGATACCGGCCCACTCTGCGATTGGCAGGGTGACATAATCCTGTTCATCCCCGGCTGTCAGTTTGCTGATGGTGAACACTGCAACCGAACCCGAGGTTTCGGCATCAGGGTTCAAAGGCGTATCAACATAAAGGTGATCCGACTTCGGATGTGTCTTGATGAACAACGAACCGCCGTCAAGACCCGCGAAGGTTTCAACCAGTTTCCATGCCTGATCGGCATGATTAACCGGATCGGTACCGATAAGCGAGATGGTATCATCCCCCAAGTGCGACGTTGCCCAAACCGGACCATAGATAGGGTGGGTAAAGTTCGCACCACGTCCCGGGTGCGGTGTTTGCCCTTCGGTGTCGATCAGTGCCGTCAGCTTGTCTTCCTTGGTGTCGATGACAGCAATTTTATTGCGGGCATTTGCGGCAGTCAGGAAGTAACGTCCTGTCGAGTCAAATCCGCCATCATGCAAGAACCGTTCAGCTTCGATCTCGGTCACTTTCAAATTCTTGATGTCGGAATAATCGACCATCAGAACCTTGCCGGTTTCCTTAACATTCACCACAAACTCTGGTTTGAAATGTGACGAAACGATTGCGGCCACACGGGGTTCCGGGTGATAGACCTGTTCGTCATAAACCATGCCACGGGTGGATTTGATCTTGAGCGGCTCAAGCGTGTCGCCATCCATAATCACATATTGCGGAGGCCAGTAATCCCCGGCAATGGCATATTTATCCTCATAGCCTTCGAACTTCGAGGTCTCGATCGAACGCGCCTCAATGCCGACCTTGATTTCGGCAACAGGGCCAGGCGTCGCCATCCATAGATCGACCATCACCACCTTGGCATCGCGACCAATGACATAGAGATAACGACCAGAGGCAGAAATCCGGCTGATATGCACGGCATAGCCCGTGTTGATTATCGTTATGATTTCATAACTTTCGCCATCAATCAGCGCAACTTTGCCAGCATCGCGCAGCGTAACCGAGAACAGATTATCAATATCGATATCGTTCATCTTTTTGATCGGACGATCAGCAGGTGCCACAATCACCTTCCAGCTGGCTTTCATTTCCGGCATGCCCCATTCTGGCGGAGTTGGTGGCTCAAGCAACAAATAGCGCGCCATCAGATCTACATCCGCTTCGGATAGCTGTCCTGATGTACCCCAGTTAGGCATCCCCGCAGGTGAGCCATAAGTGATAAAGGTGTTAAGGTAATCGTAGCCGTTTTCACGCGTAATATCGGTAGTCAGCGGTTTACCCGTTGCCCCTTTACGCAACACACCATGACAGCCGGCGCAACGTTCAAAGTAAATTTCCGTGCCTTTTTGATACTCTTCTTGTGTCATCACAGGATCGCCATCTTTGCGTCCGGGGATTTCTACCTTAATTTGACTAAGCGTTGTCATCGATGGCTTGTAGGCGGCGGCAGGACCATCGGTATGATCCTTTGTTTTTTCCGTGGCCCAAGCGCTTCCTGCACTCAGGGCCATGGCCACGGCGGCACTTGCAAGCAGCACATGTCGGGCAAATTTCAACTGGGTTCTCATCTTTCATGTCTCCATTCCGCTGGTGAGGCTATGCAAACACTGCGCTAACATCCTTTGTGGCTCCTTGACTTTTGTTAAGGCTGCCTAAGTGAATTTGGCGCAAAGTCTGTGTGATAATCTGGATACCTGTTATGCTCAAACGAGATTTCCTATTCTTTTTGTTCAGCCTGTTTTTATTATCTTTGCCCGCACAGGCATCGGGTATTTTAGGCGCGGCAATAACACCTGCCAAACCGACACCTGCCCTTGCAGCGAAACTATTTGGTCTGAACAGATCGGTGTATTTGCGCCAACAGGATGCAAGCGGTTTTGGTTGGGTTGTGCTGTCAAACGGAGATGTTATCGGCTATATCGGGTCTACTTGGGAAATTGCAAAATCGGTGGGGTATTCGGGACGCCCGCTAGACGTGTTGGTCGCAGTTTCACCAAAAGCTGTTATTGTCGGTGCCAAATTAATGCAGCACAATGAGCCGGTGCTGACATTGGGAATTTCCGAAGCCGACATCACCCGCTATGTCAACGGATTCGCGGGCTTTGATCTGGCCGCGTCGCATATCTCGGCGCTGGACAATTCGGCAGACCTTCCGGATGTCATTTCGCGCGCAACCGTATCCACCGGCGTAATCCGCGACGGGATATTACGTACGGCACGCACATTGGCTATAGCGAATGGGCTGATCGGATCAGGTGGCGGCATTGACCAGCTGTCATTCAGTGCAAATGACTGGCCCAGCCTGATAAAAGCGGGGGCCTTTGCACATAAGCGTGTCAGTATGGCAGAAGCTGCCAAAAAAATGGCTGGGGCAAAAGTACCGATAACACCCGGTAAAGGTGCTTTTCTTGATCTTTATACCGGCTTGATTGACCCGCCATCAATTGGCCAAAACCTGTTGGGGCAACAGGCATTCACCCGCGCTGTTGGGGCACTTGGCCCTAATAAAACCGCTTTGATCGTCATTTCATCTGGCCTCTATTCACATCGTGGCACAAGTTGGCGCAAAACTGGCATTTTTGATCGATTGGCGATTGTCCAAAACTCGCAACGTTTTGAGCCGACAGAAGACGATTATATTTTTATCAAAAAACTGGCCGTACCCAATGCCCCCGAGGTCAAAGAGATCAGCCTGTTTCGCCTGCCCCCCCGGATCAACCCGCTAAAGCCGTTTCAGGTTGAAGTCACCGCAAGCAGGCCTGCAACTACAGGTCAGGCCGTCACATTCAAGATCGTTGCGGATTACCTGCTTCCACAAGCCTATCAGCTGGCTCCCCCGCCCGAACAACGCCCGTTGTGGCAAAAAACCTGGGATCAAAAGCATCTGGCAATCGGGATTGTTCTGGCCATATTAGTAGTGCAGACGCTGGCATTGTTTGCCCAAGAAAGCATCACCAGACGCCCTGCATTGTGGCGTTGGGGGCGGATTGTATTTTTATCTACAACACTGCTCGTGTTGGGCTGGGGCCTGAACGGTCAGCTTTCGGTGGTACAAGTGGTGGCTTTTTTGCATTCCTTGCTGACAGGATTTCGTTGGGAAACCTTCTTGATTGATCCGGTGATCTTTCTGCTCTGGTCATTTATCGCCATGGGCCTGCTATTCTGGGGGCGCGGGGTTTATTGTGGCTGGCTTTGCCCGTTTGGTGCGCTTCAGGAACTGATGAATTTGGCCGCCGTACGACTGGGGGTCAAACAAATCGCTGTGCCGCAAGCCATACACGAACGGCTTTGGGTGATAAAGTACACCCTATTCATGGCGATCCTTGCCCTATCGTTTCAGTCGATGCACAACGCGCTGATTCTGGCCGAGGTCGAACCTTTCAAAACAGCGATCTCGCTGCGGATGATCCGCGCATGGCCGTTTGTGCTGTTTGTCGTCGTCATCCTGTTTGCAGGATTGTTCATCGAGCGGTTCTATTGCCGTTATCTATGCCCCCTGGGGGCGGCACTGGCAATTCCCGCAAAGTTGAAAATTTTCGACTGGCTACACCGCCGCCCGCAATGTGGCCGCGAATGCCGCTTGTGTGAAACCAAATGCACCGTTGGGGCGATTGACCCGCTGGGCCGGATCAATCCTAATGAATGTGTTCTATGTATGCGCTGTCAGGTGGTGATGAACGATGCAAACACCTGTCCGGTTCTTAAACGCAGGGCGCGCGGTGCGCAAAGTAAGCCGCCAATGCCTGCCCCGACATCTGGAGCATAACTCATGTTGACCCGTCGCCGTTTTTTGACCATCGCAGCCGCCGCATCCATGGCACCGCCTGCATATGCTGACAGCCTGCACGCCTGGCAGGGCATTGCCTTGGGGTCAGAGGTGCGGATCACCCTTGCAGGGGCGACCGCGCAACAGGCCCGAAAGATTTTTCACAAGGTCAAATCCAAACTCATGCGGATCGAGACACAATTCTCGTTGCACAGCACTTCCAGTCTAAGCCGGTTGAACCGTGACGGGCATCTTCCCTATCCTGCCCGCGATATGCTGGATCTGTTTGATCTTGCGGGTAAAGTTCACAAAGCAACAGGCGGATTATTCGACCCCAGTGTGCAACCCTTGTGGATGGCTGTGGCAACGGGGGGCGACATTTCTGCCGCGCGTGCCCTGGTGGGCTGGGACGGAGTTAAAGTCACCGCTAAAGAAATTCGTCTGAAACGCCCGGGAATGGCACTAACCTTCAACGGTATTGCCCAAGGGGCGGCTGCTGACCGGATTGCAGCCCTGATGCGCGCGCAAGGCTTTGACAACGTCATGATCGACATGGGCGAAGTGATGGCCCTTGGCCAACGTCCCGGCGGTGGCGGCTGGCAAGCCGAGATAGAAACACCGCAAGGCAGCCCCGTCACACGGCGTACCTTGCAAAACCGGGCTTTGGCAACATCGGCCCCGACAGGCACCCGGATAGGGCTAAGCGGGCAAGATGCGCATATCATAAACCCGACAGGGCAGGCACCGCTTTGGCAACTGGCCTCGGTCGAGGCGGATCAGGCTGCATTAGCCGATGCGCTTTCCACTGCTTTTTGCCTAATGGACCGCAAAGCCATAGATACGGCCCTTGAAACTTTCCCAAACATCACAGTTGCGGCCTTGATTTAGGGATAATTTACCAAAACTTACTTCCCCTTGACTTTTGACAAGGCATCAACTGCGTGAAGTTGTGAGAATTTACATACTTTTAACTTGCTCCAAGAGGGGATTCGCAATGAGCGAAATTTTAACCAAGAGCATGGCCCGAAATATTTTTTACGGCGGGTCGCTGTTCTTCATAGCCATATTCATCGGATTGGCGATTAACAGCCACCGATATATCGTTAACACTTCAACAGACCGGGCCAGTTTGACCGATAGCGTGGTCGCAGGAAAACGTATTTGGGAAAATAAAGTGTGTGTAAACTGCCACACAATTTTGGGAGAAGGTGCTTATTTTGCC
>JAESRV010000140.1 GCA_016764475.1 Amylibacter sp. | reverse complement strand
CATAAGCCCACTGGCGATCCTAAGTAGTGCATATGCCTGTTCAGTAAATTGATCTAAAAATTTCATAATCGCGCTCCTTAATTTTTACTGTCAAATTATATTCTCGACATTTTACCAGATACAATTAATTTTCGCACCTAAATTCTTATTAACTGTTCTTTTGTATCCTTCATGTTTTTAACGCTAGCAAGTTTCACATGCCCAAACCCACGTATATCATCGGGCAGATTTGCAAGGGCCAAAGCGGTTTCCGCATCTATATCTTGATCAATCCCCAAGATCATCGCTTTATATTCCTCAATCAACGCGCGTTCGTGGCGACGTTCTTGCAAATAACCAAACGGATCAAACGGGGTGCCGCGTAGGGGTTTGAGTTTTGATAAAACCTTGAAGAACGGAAAAATCCATGCGCCAAATTCGATCTTTCTGGCTTTGCCCGTGACAGGGTCAGGGCGCGATAGCAGCGGTGGGGCTAGGGATATTTTTAGGTTTAGGTCGCCAGTGAACTGTTCTTGCAGGCCCGCCATGAACGACGGGTCGGTGTATAGGCGGGCGACCTCATACTCATCTTTATAGGCCATCAGTTTATACAGGTTGCGGGCCACGGTGGTGGCGTAGGGTTTGCCCGAAAGTTTTGCCATGAAACGGCGGTATTGATCTGCATATTTCGCGTTTTGATAGGCGGTCAGGCGGGTTACGCGGTCTGCGATTATTTCGTCCAGCGTTTGCGGATCATCTTTTAGTGTGGTGTTAGGCAACAGAGCGTCCAGACGGGTTACGTCCAGCACCCAGTGACGCCCCAGTGCAAAGGCGTTTTTGTTCATTTCAGGGGCGACACCGTTCAGGTCAATGGCGCGGTGAAAGGCTTTCAGCGACAAAGGGATCAGCCCCTTTTGATAGGCGACGCCCAGCATGAACAGGTTGGTGCCGATACTGTCGCCCAGCAGTTTTGTGGCGTAATGGCTGGCGTCAACGAAAGCGGCATTGGCCTGCCCGACCGTATCAATGACGCGGCTGTGCATCAGGTCTGTGGGTAAGGTGAAATCCTTGTCATAGGCAAATTCGCGCGGCATTTGTTCATGGGTGTTGATAAGTGCATGTGTGGATTTTGACAGGGTCGACAAGGCTTGGTTGCCCGCGCCCACGATCACGTCACAACCCAGCATCAGATCAGCACACCCGTCCGCGACACGGATGGTTTTAATTGCATCGGGTGTGGCGGCGATTTTGATGTGTGAATAAACCGAACCGCCCTTTTGCGATAGGCCCGCCATGTCGATGATGCCGCTGCCCTTGCCGTCAAGGTGCGCGGCCATGCCGATAAGTGCGCCGATGGTGACAACGCCTGTGCCGCCGACGCCTGTGACCAATATGGAATAGGGTCTATCCAGGCTTGGTTTGGTGGCAGGTTCCGGCAGATCTGGCAGGTTGATCAAGGTGGCTTTGTTTTTGCGCGGGGCGCCGCCAATGACGGTGACAAAGCTGGGGCAGAAACCGTCAGCGCAGGTGAAATCCTTGTTGCACACCGACTGGTCGATTTTGCGTTTACGGCCCAGGGGTGTGTCCAGCGGTTGTACTGCGACGCAGTTGGATTGCACGCCGCAATCGCCACAGCCTTCGCAAACCTCGGGGTGGATATAGAGGCGTTTATCCAGTTCCGGTATCAGCCCGCGTTTGCGGCGGCGGCGGGTTTCGGATGCGCAGGTTTGGTCGTATAGAATAACGCTGATGCCTTTCACCTTGGCGATGTTTTCCTGCACTTTTTGCAGGTCGCGGCGGTGGTGTATTTTGATGCCCTTTGGTAGGCGTGCGCGGTCGATGCGGGCGGGGTCTTCGGTGACGTATTCCAGTTTAGTGACGCCTGCGGCCAGAACCTCGGCGACAATGTCATATGCATCCATGCCGCCATCGTGCGACTGGCCCCCTGTCAGGGCAACCGCATCGTTATAAAGGATTTTGTAGGTCATGTTGATGCCTGCACCTACGGCTGCGCGCACCGACATGATGCCGGAATGATTGTAGGTGCCATCGCCGATGTTTTGGAACACATGATCGCAGGTGGAAAACTTGGCTTCGCCGATCCAGTTTGATCCTTCGGCACCCATGTGGGTATAGCCTTCGACCGCGCGGTCCATGAATTGCGCCATCCAGTGGCAACCGATGCCTGAAAAGCCGCGCGCGCCTGTGGGCAGGATGGTAGAACTGTTGTGCGGGCAGCCTGCGCAAAACACCAGACCGCGTGTGACGGGTAGTTCTGTGCGGGTCTCTGTAAGGCGTGCTTTTAGATCGCTGACTTTGTTGGCCAGTGTTTTGCCGCCCCTTAGGGTTAGCAGCCGTTCACCGATGGCGGCAGCGATTTGGACGCTGTTCAGGGCCATTTCGGGTTGGAACAGGGTGGTGCCTGTTTCGGATTTTTTACCGATAATGTTGGGCGGATTTTCTTGGCCGTATAGGATGGTGCGCAGCTGGTCTTCGATCAGGCCGCGTTTTTCCTCAACCACGATGATTTGGTCCAGGCCTTTGGCGAATTTCGTGATGCCGGTGGGTTCCAGCGGCCACGGCATGGCGACTTTGTATAGGGCCAGACCCATTCTGCCCGCACGGGCTTTGTCGATGCCCAGCTCATCTAAGGCTTGCAGGGTATCCATGTAGGATTTGCCGGTGGATATGATGCCGATTTTCGGGGATTTACCGCCTGTGTAGATGGTTTTATCAAGCTGGTTTGTGCGGGCATAAGCGCGGACAGCATCCAGTTTGTGCTGGTGCAAGCGGGCCTCTTGTGTGGTGGGGTGGTCGTTCAGGCGGATGTTCAAGCCATCTGCGGGCATGTCGAAATCGGTGGGCAGTATGGTTTTGAAATTGTCCAGATTGACGTCGATGGAACCCGACGATTCCACGTTGTCTTTGACGCATTTCAGACCGCACCAGACACCTGAAAAGCGTGACAAGGCCCAGCCGTGCAGGCCGTACTCGATAATTTCTGACACGCTGGCAGGGTTCAGGATGGGTACCATTGCATCGACAAGCGCGTATTCGCTTTGGTGGGCGGTGGTGGAGCTTTCACAGGTGTGATCGTCGCCCATGAGCAGTAGAACGCCGCCGTTTTTAGAGCTGCCAGCAAGGTTGGCGTGGCGGATGGCATCACCTGAGCGGTCTACGCCCGGGCCTTTGCCGTACCACATGGCGAACACGCCGTCGTGTTTACCGTCGCCGCGCAATTCGGCCTGTTGGGTACCCCATATGGCGGTGGCGGCGATGTCTTCATTCAGGCCCGCTTCAAAGATTACCTGGGCTTGCTCCAGGTGCTTTTTGGCGCGGCCAAATTGCAGGTCTAACCCGCCAAGGGGTGAGCCGCGATAGCCGCTTATGTAGCCGCCTGTATCTAGGCCGTTTTCGCGGTCGATCCGGGATTGCATCAGGCATAGGCGCACCAATGCTTGGGTGCCTGAGGTGTAGATGCGGTTTTTTGTCAGATCGAATTTATCGTCTAACTGGGTGTCAAAATAGGTCATGCGGGCAGATTACAGATAGGCGGTGGGGTGGCAAGAGGTCACTTCAGTTTGAAGGTAAAATCTTCCCCAAGCCCGTGAACTTTATCATGCGGGCGGATGATTACCGATTTGGTGCCTTTTGGAATTTTGACGCCAGAAAGGGAACGCGTGAACGGTTGTTCGTTGACATGCGGATGGGCCAGAACGCGGTAGCCTAATTCGGTGCCGTCAGCCAGATAAACGCCCCATCCGTCGGCATAGTGATCCCAGCCTTCGTCTGCGTGTTTTATCGTAACAGAGAATCCCCATGTGTTGCCGGATTTACTGGCGTTCACCGCAACCACCGAAGGTGAGTTGGCGTAGGCAGAAACGGTGCAAATCAGGGTGATCAGGGTGGCTAACACGTATTTCACGGGGGCAATCCTTTGTATTTTGCCACACATTAACACTATTTGCGCGGTTTACCATTTCATAAATGCGCACCATGCGCTATAGCCCGCGCGTTCCCTATGGGAACATGTCCAACTTTAACTTAGGAGACCTGAACATGGGTTACCGTATTGTCGTCGTGGGTGCTACTGGCAACGTAGGCCGCGAAATGCTGAATATTCTGGATGAACGCCAGTTCCCTATTGATGAAATTGAAGTGCTTGCAAGCCGCAATTCATTGGGCACGGAATGCAGCTTTGGTGACAAGACGTTGAAGACGAAGGATTTGGACACTTTTGATTTCACCGGTTGGGACATCGCTTTGTTTGCCGTGGGGTCTGACGCGACCAAGAAATACGCGCCCGTTGCGGCAGCAACTGGTTGTGTGGTGATTGATAACTCTTCGCTGTATCGCTATGATCCTGCGGTGCCGTTGATCGTGCCGGAATGTAACCCTGACGCGATCATGGGCTATTCCCAAAAGAACATCATTGCCAATCCGAACTGTTCAACCGCGCAAATGGTTGTGGCTTTGAAGCCTTTGCATGACCGCGCCACTATCAAGCGTGTTGTGGTATCAACTTACCAGTCTGTTTCGGGTTCAGGTAAAGCTGCGATTGATGAATTGTGGAACCAGACCAAGGGCAAATATGTACCGGGTCAGGAAGTGGCCGCAAAAGTTTACCCTAAAGAGATCGCGTTCAATGTGATCCCGCATATTGATGTGTTCATGGAAGACGGCACCACCAAAGAAGAATGGAAAATGGTCGCCGAAACCAAAAAGATTATTGATACAAAGATCAAGGTCACGGCCACTTGTGTGCGTGTGCCTGTATTTGTGGGCCACTCGGAAGCGATAAACATCGAGTTCGAAGAGTTTCTGGACGAGGATGAAGCCCGCGATATTCTGCGTGAGGCACCGGGCATCATGGTGATCGATAAACGTGAAGACGGCGGCTATATCACGCCTGCGGAATGTGTTGGTGAATACGCCACATATATCAGCCGCATCCGTCAGGACAGCACGGTTGATAACGGGATTAACCTGTGGTGTGTGTCTGACAACCTGCGCAAAGGGGCTGCTTTGAATGCGGTTCAAATCGCGGAATTGCTGGGCCGTAAGGTTTTGAAAAAGGGGTGATGGTGTGGTGGTGGGCTTTGGCCCGCCATTTGCCTGCTGGTGCGATTTTATCGTGAAATTGATCGTTAGCGAATAACCGTTTCGAGGCCCATACCTACCACATGTTAATAGCGAAATGCTGCGCAACTCTTCTTGACCTAAAGTAACCTTGAGCCTTTAGAATGCTTTTACACGAGCGGTCCAGGAATTGCCTTGTCGTGTCGGATTATTGGCTTTATATTTCGGATATGCTCTGCTTGCTGGTTTGAAGAGCCGTTGTTTCTAAGGACTTCGCTTATGCATGTATTGACTATCCTCGATCATCCCAACCCAGCCTCGTTCAGTGCAGCTGTTGCCCAGCAATTCATGGATGGTGCCAAAGCGGCCGGTCATTCAGTTGAGCTTGCAGATTTGCATGCCGAAGGTTTTGACCCGCGTTGGTCGATGGCAGACATTGCAGCAGATGGCAGTTCAACCACGTTGGCAGATGTGACGAAAGAACAAGCGCGGATCGCGCGGGCAGACGCGATATGCCTTGTTTTTCCGCTGTATTGGTGGGGCATGCCGTCTATGACTAAGGGATGGGTTGATCGTGTGTGGACATGGGGGTGGGCCTACGATCAGTTGGATGATCCAGAACAATCACTTCAACGATCCCGTTCTGGAGTTCTTCTAATCCCAGCTGGAGCGCGTTCTGATGAAATGGAAAACGCTGGTTATCTCGCCGCATTGGAAACTGCTTGGATCAAGGGAACATTTGGATATTTTGGGTTTGCTCCGCGCAGGCTAGAGGTGCTTTACGGCTCGACTGGGTCATCAAAGAGGAGACAGTTGCTCCTAGCAAAAAGCTATCAAGTTGGCCTAACTTTGGCACCTCCTCAACGAACCGAATAGGCAAGTCTATGCCGCTTGTTTTATGTTCCTTTTCTAGAAATGCATCTTAATCACTGAACGACAACTTCGCCCCGCATTGCGAACATCCGACTGCCTAAAGCCACCAAGCCAAATTTGCTGTTCGTATAAAAAACTGTAATGCTGAAGCAACAAACAATGATGGAGCATGCGAATGCCTGAAGTAGCTAAAACGGCTTATGATATGATCTCGGGGATGGCACCAGAATTGCGACCCGGCAGTTTTGTCTTTGTTACAACGAATGATCCCGCTCTTGTTGCGTCGTTTTCTGCCAAAGCGGTTTCAACTTTCAAGGAAGACGAAGGGATATCGATGATTATACCTGTCGACTTGGCAGAAAAATCAATGTTGAATGTTGATCACCCGATGCGTTGTATAACGTTAAATGTGTTTTCTTCTTTGGAAGGGGTCGGGCTTACTGCGGCTGTGGCAACCGCCCTTGGGGATCATGATATTCCTTGCAACATGGTTGCGGCTTTCCACCACGATCATGTGTTTGTGCCGTCTGAAATGTGCGATCAGGCAATGAAGGTTTTGATATCCTTACAGAACGGCGCGCCGAAAGGCATGTAGCCGCTGCGCCGAATATAGTTCATCCCACCTTCAATCGCGCGTTTCAACCAGATCGGGTGAAGTGCCACAACTAGTGCGTTGAAATCTATAAGCCTGATGCCCCCTCTTGTCTTATGAATGAGATGGCTTCTGTGTAATACACGAGCCATGTCTGACAGGGCATTATATTCGCATCATTTTGATACAAACCAGAACCATCACCAAAGCTATTTTTACGCCAAATTTATAAATTCCTTATAACCATTCATTGAAATTAAACTTTTTAATCCGGAGCCATTTCATGGTAACGCCAACTGATCCGCTTTTTGCCAGCCAATGGCATTTCAACCTTATCGGCGATATTCAGACTGTTTGGGATGAATACACTGGCGCAGGCATAAGCATTGGCATTTATGACGACGGCATTCAATCCAACCACCCTGATCTGAATGATAATTATAACAGTACACTAGAAGTGCGAAACAGCACCGGGGGGCTGGTAGAACAATCGCCAAACATTGGCAATACTGGCGGGCGCGGCACTGCTGTAGCTGGTATTATTGCCGCTGAAAATAATGGCCAAGGTACCGTTGGTGTGGCCTTTGATGCTACGATAACAGGTGTTAATATTTTTGATGCGGGAACTTATGGCTTTATCAATGATACATCCCCCGCAGGACAAGCCGCATTTTTGGACGTTACGGGCCAGGCCAGCAGTTTTGATATTATGTCTAACAGTTGGAGTGACACATCGGGCTTTAATTCATCCCAGAACCAAAGTGAAATTGGCGGTAGGGATTTTCAGTATTTGCAAGAAATAGAACAAAACCTAACACAAGGTCGTGCGGGTTTAGGCACGGTTGTTGTGCAAGCTGCAGGGGATGATGG
Source organism: Amylibacter sp. (assembly GCA_016764475.1). Classification (GTDB taxonomy): domain Bacteria; phylum Pseudomonadota; class Alphaproteobacteria; order Rhodobacterales; family Rhodobacteraceae; genus Amylibacter. The sequence continues at coordinate 19,103 of JAESRV010000140.1, read as the reverse complement.
TGTCGACGCAAATGGCTCTGGCATCAATTCATCGCGCTACACTATTACAGTTGCCGCGACAGATACAAATGGAGACGCAGCTTCTTTTACAAATGTCGGCGCGTCCATCTTGTTAACGGCCCCTGCGGCTTCATACACCACGGATTTGACAGGCAATGCAGGTTATAACGCACTTGGCACGGGCGAGGTCACAGGGGCTGATACGTTAAACAACACAGATTTTACATCAACGTTTAGTGGCACAGCTGCGGCGGCCCCTGTTATCTCTGGTGTGGTTGCATTGATGCTTGAAGCCAATGCTGCCCTTGGTTGGCGGGATATGCGCAACATCCTTGCGCTTTCAGCGGCCCATACAGGATCAGCAATAGGGGCCTCGGCCAGCGGTTTTGAACAAGGTTCATGGCAAGTAAACGGGGCAAATAACTGGAACGGTGGCGGCTTAAGTTTTAACGGTTCATATGGCTACGGGTTAGTGGATGCATTTGCATCCATACGCCTGGCAGAGGTTTGGTCCCTTCTTTATGATACACCGCTGACAAGTGCGAATGAACAATCCGGGGCAACCGCCACAGTGGATTTTGGGGCAGGGCAGGCAATTCCGGTAAATGGGTCGGAAACAAGTTTCAACATATCATCCACGGTTAATATATTTGTTGAACATATCCAGCTTAACTTGAACTTCAGGCATGATTTTATCGGCGACGTAGAGATATTTTTAACCGACCCTGACGGCAATAAAATTCAAGTGGCATTCAGCAGTAACACACCGACAAGCTTTAACGGAACATGGAGTTACGGGATCGACAGTTTTCTGGGGGCTTCTTCCATGGGAGATTGGACCGTTTCTGTAACGGATAGTTTTGTAGATGCTGACAACGGTGCTTTGCTGGGCGCATCTTTAGAATTCTTTGGTTCAGCGGTTACAACAGATGATGTTTATCATTTCACTTCAGATTTTCTGGATTACGCTGCCCAAGACATAACACGTGCAACTATTTCTGATGCGAACGGTGGATCTGACTGGTTGAACTTTGCCGCCGTTTCAGATGATGTTGTTATCTCGCTTTTATCAGGGGGCGCATTCAGTGTCGGCGGCACAAACTGGGGGGCATTATCCACAGGGGCTGATACTATTGAAAATGCTGTGACAGGGGACGGTAACGACCGCATTACCGGCAACAGCCTTGCGAATGAAATATTCGGCATGCGCGGCAACGATACATTAGATGGCGGAAGCGGCAACGATACCTTGTTTGGGGGGGATGGGGCCGACACTTTGAACGGTGGTGACGGTGACGACTTTATTTTCGGGGGTACGACCTCGGCTGATTTGCGCGATATAATATTCGCAGGGTCCGGTAATGACAGTATTGACGGCGGCTATGGCAATGACAATATTTTCGGTATGGATGGCAATGACACGATAGCCGGCGGCTTTGGCGCGGACACCTTGCAAGGCCAGAACGGCGATGATGTGATCACTGGCTCGGCACTGTCGGATTTAGTGTTCGGCAACGCTGGCAATGATTTTCTGAATGGCGGTTTTGGCCATGACCGGATCAATGGCGGGTCGGGTGCAGACCGGTTTTTCCATCTGGGCATTGCCGACCACGGCTCGGATTGGGTGCAGGATTACAACGCGGCCGAAGGGGATATTTTGCTGTTTGGTCAGGCGGGTGCCACCATAGATCAGTTTCAGGTCAATTTCACCCACACGGCCAGTTCCACAGGCGAACGTTCCGGCGATGACGCAGTGCAAGAAGGCTTTGTGATCTACCGCCCCACCGGCCAGATCATGTGGGCATTAGTGGACGGCGGCGGGCAGGCGCAGATTAACATCCAACTGGGCGGTGATGTGTTTGATTTGTTGATTTAAAGATAAGGGGTTGACCCTAGGTCTACGCCCTAGAGCCTTTCGTGATCAAGTCACAGACAATTTCCGCATCATCTTACATCAAAATCTTCGGGTTTTGGAGTGAGCAGTGTATACCATCATTAATTTAACAGCCCTTTAAGACACATCTTAAGAGTCGGCGCATATTTGCTTATCTAAAGTTTAAATTATACCAGCATCCAATGTTACGAATTTGAAATTCCTCACCGCAGATAAAAATTTACTAAACTCTTGACCCTACAGTGACAGGAGGGTTTATTTGTAAAATTGTGGGTTAAAATTTATCAGATAAAATGAACCCCGAACATTGAAAATCAAATGCATGTCCCGCACATCAAGCGTGGGGCGCATCGAAAAAACGTTATTGGCGGCACTGGTGCCCAGACTAACGCTTTACGGTAGCGGTGGGTGAAACCCCATGAATTAAGAAGGAATATTGTATGAATAAGAAGCTGACACTTTTAGTAGGCGGAGTACTGATTGCGGGTATCGCAGTCACCTACTGGAATGCTCAAAACGCCCCTACGGGCCATTCGATGACGCCTCCTGATACAAGTAAAATTTCGCGGGGCGATGCAATCGTTAATGTAACGTTACCTGCTGAGTTAAGTGGCACTGCTAAAATTGGTGAAGTGGCATTTAATGCCAAATGCGCAGCTTGTCATGGCACCAATGCCGCAGGAAAAAATGGTATTGGACCACCTTTCATTTATAAAACCTACAAACCAGGTCATCACGGTGATGCCGCGTTTTTATCTGCTGCACGGAACGGCGTGCGGTCACATCACTGGCGCTTTGGCAATATGCCACCCGTCGAAGGCCTGACAGATGCAGATGTAAAAAACATTGTTACATATATACGGGAAGTACAGCGCGAAAACGGGATCAACTGAGAACCCTTCTGGCCCAAGGGCGTAGACCTATAAAACCCGCCAGTACCGTGGCAACAATACTTGCAGTCGTTAGCAGAAAGTCGGGCGCATCCAGCAGGTTATTACCGCCCGATTGCCCGCACGGGGGCGGCGGGTAAGATCGTGTCGTTATATATCCGCGATCCCGATGGTAATTTGATTGAGGTTTCGAATTATGTTTGATTAGACTTAAGCTTTATTTCCCAGCCTGCTCCGTAATAATCGACAGCACTTCCGTGGCCCAATCACCAATGATCGGGATAAAATCGATGCCGCGCAACAGATAAACCAGAACCGATACCAAAAGTGTGGCGCCGATCACTGACCCCAGCCCGAATGCCAGCCCGCGCATGAAGTTGAACCAGATCAGTTTCGACAGGGAATTGTGCATCCGGATAAACCGGTGGCTGTTCATCTTGTGAACTTCCGCCTGCAAGGATGCCAGGTCTTTATGCCATTCGTCTTCGCTCAATATTCCACCCCGATTTGCGCCTTCACACCAGACCTGAAGGGATGCTTTATCAGCTCCATCTCAGTCACCAGATCAGCAATTTCGATCAGGTCGGGTTTGGCGTTGCGGCCCGTCAGAACCACATGGGTCATGTGGGGTTTTCGGGTGGCCAGAAACTCGATCACCTCATCGACATCCACGTAGCCATAGCGAATGGCGATGTTGATCTCGTCCAGCAGCACCATCGAATTGCTTTCATCCAAAATCAGTTCCTTGGCCTTGGCCCACGCGGCTTGCGCCATTTCGGTATCGCGGGTTTTATCCTGGGTTTCCCAGGTAAAGCCTTCGCCCATGGTGTGGAACGAGCATAAATCGGTGTGGTTTTTCAGGATCAAATCGCGCTCGCCCGTGGACATACCGCCCTTGATGAACTGCACAACACCCGATTGCATGCCATGCGCAATATGGCGAAAAATCATGCCGAAAGCGGCAGAGGATTTACCCTTGCCCTTGCCCGTATGCACAATGATCAGGCCCTTTTGTTCGGTCTTGGTTGCCATGATTTTATCACGTGCGGCCTTTTTCTTGGCCATTTTCATTGCGTGGCGGTCGGTATCTTCTGACATGGGTGTGGCCTTTATGTTTTTGAGTGGGGATACTTTGGCAGATCGTCGCGAATATGCAACCAATCTAATTTATCGTCATAATGTACGTGGAATTCCGGTTTGAAATCTTGCGGATGTTCAAGCGATGCGGCGTATAGGTGAATTTCACCTGCGTAATGTTCCGCCTGAAACGCCATCGGCGTGCCGCAGGCTTCGCAAAAATGCCGCTGCACCGCTTTGGATGAAGGATAGACCTTGGGCGTATCGCCTGTCCATTTGAAGTTGGCTAAAGGCACCCCGATAAAAGCGGTAACAGGGGCCGCACAGTTGCGCCTGCAATCATCGCAATGACAATAACAGGCCCATGTTTCAGCACCTTGATATTCCCAAGTTGTTGCGCCGCACAGGCAGTGCCCTTTGGTCATGTCAGTTCCTTAAGAATGCTAGTTTTGTGGTTAAAATCTCAACCAGTTCGGGTTGCATATATTCGTAATTGTCAGGAATGCCCAAACACCTGATTGGCTTATCCCGAAGGGCATTGCCAAAAGTCGCGTTAAGCTTTTTCTTTTGTTTTAATTCCATCACAATAATTTTGTCGGCCCATTCAATTTCATCCAATGAAACTAATGTATCAGCATCAACGCCGACCCCAGCATAACGGATATTTACGACATCCCACTGTGCAACTAAATCGGCAGCTGTTGGGCTGCGCTTGCGGGCTTTTCCACAGATGAACAGTATATTGGGTTTGTTCACAACAAGCGCTCAATCAAGGCGCGCGCCGAGTTTGATTTGGGTATCCATAAGCCACGATCTATCGCCTCTTGCAAGCGTTCAGCCATTTCACGCAAGGCGGCGGGGTTGTGTTCTTCGATGAACGCGCGGGTGTCGTCATCTTCCAGAAACGCGGTATGTACCAGATCGAAATGGTGGTTTTTCACCGCCCCTGTGGTGGCCGCGAATGCGAACAGGTAATCCAGAGTTGCGGCCATCTCGAACGCGCCTTTATAGCCGTGGCGTTTAACGCCTTCGATCCATTTGGGGTTGACCACGCGGCTGCGTACAACCCGCCCGATCTCTTCATCCAAGGTGCGGATCACGGGGCGTTCAGGGCGCGAATGATCGTTGTGATAGATCGGGCGATCTACCCCTTGCAGGAATTTTACCGCCGCTGCTGCGCCACCTTCAAACTGGTAATAATCGTCGCTATCCAGAATATCATGTTCACGGTTATCTTGGTTTTGCACAATCGCATCGACCTTTGACAACTGCGTTTCCATCGCACCGCGTGCGCGGGTTCCTTGGGCGTCTTTGCTGTAAGCGTAGCTGCCCCATTCCAGATAAGCATCCCCCAGATCAGCCGCATCATTCCACAGGCGTTCGTCAATCATCGCTTGCAGACCGGCACCATATGCCCCCGGTTTTGCCCCGAACACACGGTACTGTTCTTCGCCCTTGGCGTGGGCCGCCGCCGCAGGGTTCATATCATGGGGTTCATCTTGTTCCATTACCGCGCGGGCGGCACTATCGACCAAGGCGATCAGTTGCGGGAAAGCATCGCGGAAAAAGCCGGATATGCGCAAGGTAACATCCACACGCGGGCGATCCAAAACCGAAAGTGGCAGGATTTCAAAGCCTGTCACACGGCGGTTGGCTGCGTCCCATTTCGGTTTCACCCCCATCAGGGCAAGGGCTTGCGCGATGTCATCACCACCCGTGCGCATGTTGGCGGTACCCCATGCGGTCAGCAGCATGGCACGGGGCCAGTCGCCGTGATCTTGCAAGTGGCGTTCGATCAGAAGGTTGGCGGATTTCCACCCCAACGCCCAGGCGGTGGGGGTGGGTACCGCACGACTGTCTACCGAGAAAAAGTTACGCCCTGTGGGCAATACATCCAATCGCCCACGGGTGGGGGCACCTGATGGTGCAGGGGCAACGAACTGCCCGTTCAGGGCGGTGAGAAGCCCCTTTATTTCTGATGGGCCACAGGCCTGAACTGTTGGGCGAACGGTTGTGTTGATACCGTCTAAAACTGCCAGACTGTGTTCACCAACCGCCGCTTGCCCCGTGATCATCAACCCCGCCAACAGCTCAACACGTTCAACTGTGTCGCCCGCACTGCGCCAAGTATCTGGTGAAACAGCCTGCAATTCTTGCGGTTTATCGCCTGTCCATTTCGCGGACATATCACAATCCAGCGGGTCGAAACCCAACCCCAAATCTTTCGCAATCGCGCGTTGCAAAGAGGCATCCGCGCCAAAGCCTGCGTTACGCGGCACCCGCACCAAAGCCTGAATAAGATCAGCCTCTAAGCCCGCTTCAGGCGATTGCCCGAAAATGTGCAACCCATCACGGATTTGCGCTTCCTTCAACTCGCACAGATATTCATCCAGCTTGGCTAAATCCTGATCTTCATCGTCGCCTGTCAGGCCTGCATCTTGATCCAGACCTGTGACCGAGGTCAGGGCCAGAATTTCACGCCGTATATGGGTGATCCGGCGCGGGTCAACGCCCGCCGCTTCATAATACTCATCCACCAACGCTTCCAAGTCGCGCAACGGGCCATAGGTTTCGGCCCGTGTCATCGGTGGTGTCAAATGGTCGATGATAACGGCAGAGGTACGCCGTTTGGCCTGTGTGCCTTCACCCGGATCATTGACGATAAACGGGTAAATATGCGGCGTCGGGCCAAGGATAACCTCAGGCAGGCAGGTGTCTGACAAGGCCAGTGCTTTGCCCGGCAGCCACTCCAGATTGCCGTGCTTGCCCATGTGGATCAGCGCGTGTGCACCAAACTGGTTGCGCAGCCAAAAATAGAACGCAAGGTAGTTGTGCGGTGGCACCAGATCGGGGGAATGGTAGGTGTCTTTGGGGTTGATATTATAACCCCGTGCGGGTTGCACACCCACGACTACATTGCCGAAAGTGAAGATGGAAAGCGAAAACCGCCCGCAATCCACTTCGCCTGCGGTGTAAAACGGGTCTTGTTCGGGTTTGCCCCAGCGGGTTTCAATCCGTTCGCGCACGCCCCAAGGCAGTTGTCCGTATGCAATCTGGTAATCCGCCATCGACATATCGACGCCGCCTGTGCGTGTGGCGCGGTCAGTCAACCAGTTGGTCGGGCCAGCCATAATCTGATCCATCAGGGCTTTGCTGTCGGCGGGGATATTGCGCAGATTATAGCCTAGCTTTGCCAGCGCGTTCAGCGTGTGAACCGTGCCCGCAGGTGTATCCAGCCCAACCCCGTTTGCAAGGCGGCCGTCTTTGTTGGGATAGTTTGCAAGGATAATGCCGACCTTGCGGTCAGCGGTGGCAGTGTGGCGTAGTGTTGCCCAGTTCTGGGCAAGGTCTGCGACAAATTCGATACGATCACCACGGGCGCGGTAGGTGGCGATAGGGCATTGGGTGGCATCATCAAAATAGGCCTCTCCCTTGAACGAAACCGCACGCGACAGGATGCGACCGTCAACTTCCGGAAGGGCCACGTTCATCGCGATGTCGCGGGCAGACAGGCCGTGCAATCCGTCTTCCCAGCCCTGTTCGGATGCTGCCGAAAGCACCACCTGAAACACTGGTGCGGCATTGGCGGCAGGCATGGTAAAGGGGTTTGTCGCCCCTTTGCCATGTTCATCTTGATGCGGCGAGCCAACCGCGAAACTGGTGCAGTTCAAAATTGTGGAAGGGGGTGCTTTTTCAAACAGGCTTTGCAAGGTGGCCACAGACACTTCGTCTTTAAGCGAGGCCACGAATATCGGTAACGGGTTCAGCCCGCGTTTTAACAGGCTTTTGACCAGCCTGTTGATCGGGTTCAATCCTGCCCCTTGCACTAAAGCGCGGTAAAATATGATCGGGATGATAGGCGCATCATCCTGCCAATTAGATTGTGCAGCACCTAAATCCGCAATGCCCGCACCCGGCCAATAAACGCCCGCGCGTAACAAAGGTTTAGCTTGTTCGGGCTTATCACCGCCCCCCAGCATGGCATTTGCATAACGCAGAAAGTTTCCAGAATTTTGCGGCCCGCCTTCTACCATATAGGCCCAAAGGGCTTCCCAGTCTTCGCGGTTTACGGTGGAAAGATCCCAAAGCTCTTGATCGGGTTTGTCGTCACCCGGCAAGGCCACAAACGGGATGCCGGCCACGCCCAAGCGTGATGCATATTGCTCCAGCCCGTATTTCCAATACCCTGTGCCGCCCAGCACGCGGGCGATCACCAGTTTGGATTTACCAGCACAGTTTTCAATGTGCAGATCAACCGACATCGGGTGTTGCAGATGCATCATGGATGCCAGTCGTAGACTGCTTGGGTTCTCCAGCGTGGAATGCGCTTCGGATAGCCCCGCAAGTTCGGTGTCCGCCGCCGAGATAAACACGATATCGGCGGGCGTCTGGCCCAGATCAAAGGGTTCAGATCCGTCGTCAATACTTCCGGGGGTGGCGGCCAAAAGATGCATGTTTATAGGGCCTTTTGCATGAACAGGCTGACGGGGTCTTCTTCATAAGGGCCGAATTTTCCGCAGATAGAATAGCCTAATGATTTATAAAGCGCGACAGCGGCGGCCAGCTTATCGCCGGTTTCCAGCTTCACAGATTGCAGCCCTTGGGCTTTAGCCTGCGTTTCCAAATGTGCCATCAGGATTTTGGCAATGCCAAGGCCCCGCGCGTGATCTGGCACATATAGCCGCTTCACTTCGCCATAGGCCGCTTCATTGACCAAAGCCACACATCCCATAGCAGCACCGTTTTTGCGGGCAACAAAGAAAGATACCTTATCGGCCAGCAGTTCATCCGCCGTAAAGGTGAAACACTCATCCGCCGTGTAAACCGCACGCAAAGCCGCCTCACTGCCGTTGATCAGCGCGTGCCCGTCATCGGTGACGGGGCTTTCCTGTGTCACGCAAATTTGCGTCACGCTTGCAAGGCTTTGGTTATTGTGGCTTGATCAAGGCCTGCCTGCCCGATCACGACCAGCCGTGTGATGCGGGGATTGCTGCCAAACGGCTTGTCGAAATAGCTATCAATGCGTGGGCCAACGGCCTGTACGGTCAGGCGCATGGGCTTGCCTTCAACGGCGACGAAACCTTTCAGGCGCAAGATGTCGTGGGTGCGGATAATGTCGGCAACTTTTGCCGAAAATGCAGCGACATCGGCGATTTCACCGCGTTCTACCACGAAGCTTTCAAACTCGTCATGATCGTGGTCATGGTGGTGATCATCATGGTCGTCGTCATCGTGATGGTGGTGGTGATGGGCATGACGCGCCGCCATATCATCCTCCGCCCCGATGCCCTGGCCCAGCAATACATCCACAGGCAATGCCCCCATTGTGGCTTTGACCACCTGCACACCTGCACGGCTTTCAGCCTTCAACTTGGCAACCAGTGCGCTGGCTTCCGCTTCACCCAGCAGATCGGATTTGTTGACCACGATCATATCGGCACAAGCCACCTGATCTTCAAACAATTCGGACAGCGGGGTTTCGTGATCCAAGTTCTCGTCTTGCGCGCGTTGCGCATCCACCGCTTCCACCGAATGGGCGAAACGCCCTTCGGATACGGCTTTGCCGTCAACCACGGTGATCACGCCATCCACAGTGACTTTGGTTTTGATGTCAGGCCAGTTGAACGCCTGCACCAGTGGTTGCGGCAGGGCAAGGCCGGATGTTTCGATCACGATGTGATCGGGCTTTGGATCGCGCGCCAGAAGCAGTTCGATGGTCGGGATAAACTCATCCGCCACGGTGCAGCAGATGCAACCGTTCGAGAGTTCTACAATATCGTCTTTTGTGCAGGTTTCATCACCGCAGCCTGTTAGAATATCGCCATCCACACCAAGATCACCGAATTCATTGATGATCAACGCGATACGCTTGCCGCGTGCATTTTGCAGCATGTGGCGGATCAGGGTGGTTTTACCTGCGCCCAGAAAGCCTGTGACAACAGTTGCGGGGATTTTTTGGGCCATGTTCAGTTCCAATTCATGTGTTCAAAAGGTTATAATCAAAGCGGTGGGCAGAGTCTTGTCTGATTTGATCGGGTAGGTTAGGGGGAATATAGCTTGCAAACTTCAGCCGGAAAGAGCCCCCGTTGCGCCATACTGTTTTCATATGTTCAACTTGTCGTAAAAATGCGCAAGATACGCCAAAAGGGGTGGCATTGGCGGGTGCCTTGAAGGACATGTTCACAGCTTCTGACATCGCCGAAATTCGTGATTTCAACATTGAAACCTTTGAATGCATGTCAGCCTGTGCCAACCCTGTGGCCGTTTCATTTCGGGCCAAAGACAAAGCTGCATATATGTTTTCAGGCATTGATCCTGTGGAAGACCAACAAGATATTCTGGCCTTTGCAAAGCTATATATAGCCGCAAAAGATGGCTGGATTGAAGACGCGCTGCCTTGTGGCCGATTGCGCTTTTGCCTGTTAGGGCGCATTCCCGCGTAAATACGGCTAATCTGTGGCGGCATGATGATCCGTATGGCTATGTGCATTGTGATCATGACCGTTTAGGGTAATACCGTTTGCTGCGGCAAACAGAAAGCCCAGACCAAAGCCAAAGAACAGACCGATGATTAAAAGTGCAAGTGGTTTTTGCATGGTGATACCCGTGGGTTGTGATGATGAAGGGTGGCTGCCCGGATAAGGCAGCCACTAAATCTTGATTAAGCGTTGCCTTCGCGCTGCCAGAAATAGGCGGCAGTCAGGCCAAGCACGACCCATGCGGACAGGCCGACACCCAAAGCGCGTGACGCAAACAGGCTGGCCAGCTCGGGCGGTGTGGTGCCTGTGAACATGTCCGGGTGCGGTGCGCCGATGACATGGGGTAATAGCAGCAGCACAATCGCTGCCCCCCATGCTTTCCAGTTTTGTCCGAATGCGATCAAAGCCATGGAAAGGCCCGTCACAGCGATGGTTGAAAACCACCAAACCTGTCGTATGGCTACCTCTGCCGCAGCACTGCCGGGCACTTCGGGTGGCAGGCTTATCGCAGGTGCAAAATGCACTGTGATAAAGCCCGCAAGCCCCCAAAGGATACCTTTGCGTGCTGTGATCGTTACACCACGTTCTTCGGCCAGTGCCATTGCGGCAACCAGCATCAAACCGTAGCCAGTATAAACCAGGGCGGAAAACAGAATGCTTAAGCCATCGCGCATTGCGTCAAATGTTAAAGCGGGGCCGTGCGCTACACTGCCTTGCGTTCCGAAATGTAGCTTGGCACCGGTTTCATAAAGTTCGGCATGCAGCAAAACGGGTTGCACGAATACAAGTTGCAGCACGGCGGCAATCAGCCCCGCTGCAAAACCTGCGAACAATGCGCTGGTCAATATGCGCGTGAACATCTGCTAGTGGCAAGGAAAGCCGGATGCGTGGCGCACATCATGTGCCGCATCGTGCAGTGTAGAGGCCTGAACGTGGCCCGCAAAAACCATAATGCCAAGGCCCATGAATGCGGCAAATGCGATGGCAAGTGTGTTTGAAGTTGCGCGTGTGGTTGTATGTGTAATCGTTGTCATTTGTATCTCCTGCGCCATCATCCATGATGGCATTAATTATTTTAACTTGCTTGATAGAGGCGCGGTGCGACAAGCCCCGTTTTATTTAGATCTTGCACTGTTTTTGCAGCGGCCAAAACCGCCAGATCAACCAAAGGCTCGACCAATACGACCAGCATGTATGCCCCGCCAAAAGATAGAACTGATGCGGTTGTTGTAGCCCCAAACCCCTGACCGTAGAACGCCCAGAAAGCCACCCACGCAACAACACCGCCTTGGTAGGCTGTGGAAAGTGCAAGGGCCTGGCGATATGTAAGGTCAACATATGCCGTGTTTGGTGCAATGATCTTATTGGCCAATGCGCGCATTGCGAAAAGTGGCACAAGAAGTGTGGTTACGTTAATACCGTATTGCGGCAAGTCCAATGGTGCAAAGAACATGCCTTGCACCAACAAGCCAAGTGCCAGCCCAATGGCCGCAGGCCCTGCCCCTAAGATCAGGAACAAAGTAGAGCCTAGGATAAAGTGGACCTCAGACACGCCAACGGGGTAGTGTGGCAGAACTTGAAAAAAGACAAACGCCAGTACGGTTGCGATGGTGCTGCGTAATGCAAGTGATGCAATGCCGCATTCCTGAAAGCTATTGTTGATAAGTTTTGTTGTATACGCAGCTGATCCTGCTGCGGTTCCGACGCCTAACAGCATTTTTGCGCCGTCTACGATTCCGGGTTCTATGTGCATAATATATCTCCTATACCGTCATCCCCGACGGCTTGGTTAAGTTTCACGCAAGGCTGGTTTCCTGACTTGTGGATCATCACGCTTCGTCTGCCTTCCCGGTGTTTCCACCAGTGGCGTTGTTGACGGGCGCTCTCCACATACAGTCGCGGGGGCGGTTGTGGCTTTGGGCCCCTTTTGGGTCGGCCCTGTCCACATTCCCATTTGATCCCCGGACGCTTTGCATCCTGATGGGGAACCATGCCCGTCTTTAATGCCGCGCCTAATGGGTTTGGTCAAGAGGGTTTGCGACCGTGATGTGCACAATTACGTCAAAGGGCTAGATGCTTGAAAAGGGTTAATGAGTAGTTAAATGCGCCATATATTGTGGATAACCCACCTAAATACGCAATATATCGGGTTTGAAGGTTGACTCGTTGGGGGTCTAGCCGACACCATTGGTGTTTAATGGAATCATTAGGACCCAAACCCGCTTATGAAGTTCAGCAAACTTAGACTGACAGGCTTTAAAAGCTTCGTAGACCCCACGGAATTAATTATTTCCGATGGGCTGACGGGTGTTGTGGGGCCAAACGGCTGCGGTAAATCCAACCTGCTGGAAGCGTTGCGCTGGGTGATGGGTGAAAACCGCCCAACGGCCATGCGTGGTGGCGGTATGGATGATGTGATCTTTGCCGGTGCCTCTGCAAGGCCTGCACGCAACTTTGCCGAAGTGTCACTTTTGCTGGGTAACAAAGACCGCACGGCACCGCCTGCGTTCAATGATACGGACACTCTGGAAGTGGTGCGCCGCATTACCCGCGATGTGGGATCAGCCTATAAAGCGAACGGCAAGGAAAGCCGTGCGCGTGATGTGCAGATGCTGTTCGCTGATGCGTCAACAGGCGCACATTCACCTGCTTTGGTCGGGCAAGGAAAAATATCCGAGCTGATCAATGCAAAGCCAAAAAAGCGTCGCCGTATTTTGGAAGAGGCTGCGGGCATTTCAGGCCTGTATCAACGCCGCCATGAGGCAGAACTGAAGTTAAAAGGCGCCGAAACCAACTTGACCCGCGTGGATGATGTGGTGGAACAGCTGGACAGCCAACTAAACACACTAACCCGCCAAGTGCGCCAAGCCGCGCGTTACCGTGAGATCGGTGAACAGCTGCGCCACGCGGAAGGCTTGTTGTTATATGGCCGCTGGAAAGAAGCAGAAGCCGCCCGTCTTGGGGCCGAACAGGCTTTGACGCAAGCCAGTAAAACGGCGGGGGCGGCCCAGGCGGCTGCAACGCAGGCGGTAAAACAACGCGCCGCGTGTGAAGATAAAGTGCCACCCTTGCGCGAAGAAGAAACCATTGCGGGTGCTATTGCCCAGCGGTTGGTGGTGGAACGCGATACCCTAAGTGATCAGGAAAATCGCGCCCGTCAAACCATCGAAACGCTGCAATCGCGCATTACGCAGATGGGCCGTGACATTGAGCGTGAGCGCGGTTTGAACAAAGACGCAGATGAAACCATTGAGCGGCTGAACTGGGAAAAAGACGCACTGGATAAAGCATCCCTTGGGCATGATGATAAGATTGAAGCGTCGAATAAAGCGGCACGTGATGCGGCTGTTATCATGCAGGAAAAAGAAGCGGGTCTGGATAAGCAATCTGAAGATGTGGCGCGGTTGGCTGCACGCCACCAATCGGCACACCGCAAGCTGGAAGATGCGCAAAGCACATATGCCAAACGTGAAGAACAAAGTGGGGCGGCTGCACAATCCGTGGTGTTTGCCCAAGACGGTTTGAAAGATGCCGAAGAGCGTTTGAAGCAGGCGCAAACCAAATATGCAGTGTCCCATGAAAGCGCGTTGCGTGCAGAACAACTGCTGGCGGATATGGACCGCAAACGCGTCGATGCGCAGGCCGCCGAAAGCGATGTGCGCGGGGCATTGTCTGAAGCCGAAGGTGAATCTAATGCGCTGGGTGCCGAAGTGGCCGCGCTTGAACGGGTGATTTCACGTGATCGTGATACAGGCGCGCAACTAATCGATGATGTACGTGCCAAAGCAGGCTATGAAGCGGCACTGGGTGCGGCATTGGCTGATGATCTGAAAGCACCTATTGTGGGGCCGGAAGGGGTTTCGGGCTGGGCGCGTTTGGCGGATTATGCGGCGAACGCGGCACTACCTGATGGGGCTGAAGCCCTTGCCGCTTATGTAACCGCACCCGATGTTTTATCACGCCGCTTAAGCCAAATCGGGCTGGTAGCCCAAGCGGATGGGGCCGCGTTACAAGCGGCGTTGAAGCCGGGCCAACGGCTGGTCAGTGTTGAAGGCGATTTATGGCGTTGGGATGGCTACCGCGCAGGCGGCGAAGACACACCCACAGAAGCGGCTTTGCGTTTGCAACAGGAAAACCGTTTGTTGGCGTTAAAAGAAACCCATGAGCATGCGGCCACAAAAGCCACCGCTGCACGCGCGGCGTTTGATCTGGCGCACGCAACCTTGCAGGCAGCAACCGAAGCCGATCATGAAGCACGGCGCAATCGTAAAACGGCGGATGACGCGGCCACTCAAGCAACACGGCAAATGTCACGTGCAGAAGCTGATCGCGATATGCTTTCGGGCAAGTTGGAAACTTTGCAACTGTCCAAGGCGCGGCTGGAAGAAGAAACCACAATGGCACGCGCAGGCCTGAAAGAAGCCGAGCTTGGCATTCGTGACTTGGGCGATCTGGATACGGCGCGCAGCAACGTGGAAACCTTGAAAATCGCGGTTGAAGCCGCACGTATGACAATGCTGACCAAGCGGTCTTTGTACGACGAAGTGCGCCGTGATGGCGAAACGCGGTTACGCCGCCAGCAGGAAATCACCAAAGAGGTTAGCGGCTGGAAATACCGCTTGGAAACCGCCGGAAAACGGATTTCAGAACTGGAAGAGCGTAAGGTGAATTCGGAAGTAGAGTTAAAAGAAGCAACCTCTGCCCCTGAAGAAATTGCTGCAAAACGCGAAGAATTATCAAAAGCGATTGCGAAGGCGCAAGAACGGTTAAAAGCAGCGTCTGATGCATTGGCCCTAGCAGAAACCACATTGCGCACGGCGGAAAATGAAGAGCGTGAAGCGGAACGTGCAGCATCATCAGCACGTGAAGCACGTGCGCGTGCAGACGCGGTAACAGATGCTGCGCGCATTCAGGTTTCTACGGCGGCGGACCGCATTCATGAAGAGCTGGAAACCGGGCCTGAAAGCCTGTTGGAACAACTCGATATTGACCCCGATAAAATGCCGGATGCCACGCGCGTTGAAAACGATGTGATGCGCCTGCGCCGCCAACGCGATGCGCTGGGGGCAGTGAACTTGCGGGCCGAAGAAGACGCCAAAGAAGTGGCTGAGGAACGTGATACGCTGGCCAATGAAAAGGCCGATCTGGACGCGGCTATCAGGAAATTGCGCACTGGTATTGCAAGCCTGAACAAAGAAGGCCGCCAACGCTTGCTGGCAGCTTTTGACGAGGTGAACAAAAACTTCAGTATGCTGTTTACGCACCTGTTTGGTGGCGGCGAGGCCAGTTTGGTTCTGGTCGAAAGCGACGATCCGCTGGAAGCGGGGCTGGAACTGATGTGCCAACCACCCGGCAAAAAACTATCAACGCTGTCACTGCTTTCAGGCGGCGAGCAAACCCTGACGGCAATGTCGCTGATCTTCGCGGTATTCCTGGCCAACCCATCACCGATTTGTGTGCTCGATGAGGTCGACGCACCACTGGATGACGCCAATGTCACGCGGTTCTGCGACTTGCTGGATGAGATGACCACGCGCACAAACACACGTTTCCTGATCATCACCCACCACGCCATAACCATGTCGCGCATGGATCGTTTGTACGGCGTGACCATGGCCGAACAGGGCGTCAGCCAACTGGTTTCTGTTGATCTGGTTGAGGCTGAAAAGATGGTGGTTGAGGTTTAGGTTGTTATAATTCGAAAATTATAGGTAGTGACTGCTGTGTGGGACAAATCCGAAATTCACCAGATGGCTATATTTCGACGGTAAATGCGGTTAGCTGGTAATCCCCCATTTTTAACGGGGTGCGGCTATAGAACTTACGCGGCCATTTTTAGCTTCATGGCGGGTTTTATCAACCTTCGCTTGGGTCGGTTTTGTAGCCAAATAAAACCCGGTTCTGATTAGGTCCTGACCCTAGGTCATACTGAATAAGTCCAGACAGATGTAAGACAGAAATTGCTGAAAACCGATGCCCCGATCATCAATATAGCCGAAGAAGTGGGTTATAAATCAGAAGCTGCTTTCGGGCGTGTGTTTAAGAAATACCACCAAATTGCGCCAGCCACTTATCGGCGGCAGGCATAACTTAAACCTGGTAATAATCCCGGTACCACGCCACAAACTTACCAATACCTTCACGCACCGATGTTTGCGGTTGATACCCCGTCAGGCTTTGCAACAGTTCCGAATTGGCCCAAGTCGCGGGTACATCGCCCTTTTGCATATCCATATAATTGCGTTCTATCGGTTGGCCGATGGCCGCTTCAATCTCGTTTATAAAGTCCAGCAACTGCACCTTGTCATTGTTGCCGATATTAACCACGCGGTAAGGCGCGGCAGGGCTTAAGCTATCGCCTGCCGCAATGTCTTCAGGCGTTTCAGGTTCAATGGGGGGGCAATCACACAACAAGCGGATACCGTGCACAAGGTCAGTGACATAGGTGAAATCACGCGCCATATCGCCATGATTATAAACATCAATCGGCTTACCCTTCAGGGCGGCATCAACGAACTTGAAAAGTGCCATGTCAGGCCGCCCCCATGCGCCATAAACCGTAAAAAACCGAAACATGGTGGTCGGGATTTTCCACAGATGCGCGTAAGAATGGGCCATGTTTTCATTGGCCTTCTTGGTGGCCGCATAAATCGTCAGCTGCGTATCGGTTTTGCTGGTTTCTACAAATGGCATATCGGTGTTGGCACCGTAGACCGATGAAGTGCTGGCCATCAACAAATGGCCAACCTCAAATTCCCGTGCACATTCCATCATGTTAAACGTGCCGACAATGTTGGTGTTGATATAGGCGCGGGGGTTTTCCAGTGAATAGCGCACACCCGCTTGGGCGGCTAGGTGTACGATAATATCTGGGCGGGTGTCTGCAACCAGCTTATGCAGAAGATCGAAATCTTCCAACATGCCTTCCACACAGTTGAAATTGGGGTTTTGCAGAAGCATTTGGTGACGGCGTTGTTTCAGGCGGATATCATAGTAATCCGTCATCCCGTCAAAGCCTGCAACTTGAAAGCCTTCATCCAGCAAGTGTGCTGCCAGATGATAGCCTATAAAACCAGCGGTGCCTGTGATCAGAACCTTGCGCATCATATCACCCTTTTTAAGTAGGGAATGCCGTGGAAAGCCCGCAAACGCAAGACTAATATGGGAGAGGTATTAGCCTATACGAATTGCGCGGCTTTCCATCGGTATCAGGGAAAAACGCAGGGATGTGCCTTGAATCGCGTTCATAACAGCCTTTGGCTGCTTGATCAGATCACGCATTGTACGTGTTGAGATGTCTTTGCGAAACGCAGTGTCGTTAAGACGGATCATATGTTTGGCTTCCAGTTTGAACGGTTTCATGACGTTACTTCCTGACTTGTTACTAAACTAAATTCTACCCTTTATCTGACAGTTAATCATGAAATTCCAAAGACTGAATTGTGACCTTTTAGGGGTCATTCACAGATCAAATAAGGCAAGACGTTTAATAACGGTTTCGACGGTTATGTGGAAACATTCATGGCGAAGCATTATTTCAAAAATACACGCTGCCCTGTGCGTTCACACCATCCACGGTGTTATATATAGGCTAATGCCGTGAAAGCTTCAGGATAATCGCACCTGCAACTGTCAATATTGTTGAAACCACCTTCGTAAGATCAAGCTTTTCTTTCATTATAAAGACACCGATCAAGAGCGCGAATATGATGCTGGTTTCCCGAAGAGCTGTGACTAAAGTGATGGGGGCTTGGGTGAAGGCCCAGATCACCATGGCAAATGCGGTAAAGGATGCGCTGCCGCCAAACAGCCCGACGCGCTTTCGCGCGCTTAAGGCGGTTTTGATTGCGCCGGGGTTCCAGAGGAACATAATGCTTATGTAGACGGCGGTTGAGCCTAAGGCCAACCAGCCGTAGAACCCCAGTGCAGTTCCCGCAATACGCGCACCTGTGCCGTCAACCAATGAATAGGCGGCAATAAAACACCCTGTAATGAGTGCCAGAACCGTGGCTTTTCCGTTCTTTTTACCATCGTTCTTTCGTACCAGTGCAAGGCTTGCAATACCTGTGCTTATCGCGATGACCCCGATGATTTCGCCGTGGTTCAGATTAACATCCAGAAACTGTACGGAGATAATGGCGACCAACAAAGGGGCCACGCCCCTGGCAATGGGGTAAACTTGGGTTAAGTCGCCGTATTTGTAGGAAAGCGGCAGAAGAATTTGGTAACAAACGTGAAGGACGATCCCCAGAAATAAATACGGCAGGCTTTCGGGGGATGGGGGCGGCACAAAAAGCAGTGTCAGTGCGGCCAGTGGTACTTGCCCAAGTATCATTGAAGTCATGCCGACAAACTTGTCGCCGCCGTCTTTGATCAGCGCGTTCCATGTGGCGTGCAGAACTGCCGCTGCCATAACGACTAGGAAAATTGTAGTGCTCATCAGACCAGCTTTGCGTTTGTCGTGTGCTTATTGCTGCTTGAGACCTAGCAGAATATCGGGCTTATGCAATCGCCTAGAGTTTAGGGTCAGGACCCATTAATCCTGCGTTTCCGGCGCCAAATCCGCGAAATATCAGGGGTTTGACGCGCGCCGGACAGGGTTTCTCCCTATACAAGCGTGACAAGCCCCTGAGATGAAGTGGATTTGACGTCCTTCGGATTTGCCATATTTTCCCTCTGAATGCGTTGCAGTTGCTTGAAATAAAACCATTATTCCCACGCAACTGCGCCTGTTCAGAGAAAAAATATGGCAAACCAGCACTG
>JAESRV010000098.1 GCA_016764475.1 Amylibacter sp. | reverse complement strand
GCATGATGCAGGCAGGAAAGGCATCAATAAGCTATGAAGTTTAGCGCAATATTTTGCGCGCCAAGGGTGGGCAGATCAGGTTTATGATGCGCAGGAACTTGGTGCGGCCAATCCAAATTGCGGGCTTGCCTGCTTGCAGGCCGTCCACCAGAGCCTTTGCCGCGTCTGCCGGTTGCATCGCCCCATCCGAATAGTCGCGTGTCATATCTGTTGCGATCAAATCCATGATTGCTTCGGTGATTTGAATGTGCGGCGCATCGGTTTGACACTGATAGCGCAACCCCATGCAAAAGCTGCGCACAGCGGCTTTGGTTGCGGAATAGATCGGGGCATCTTCTTTGGGCGCTATGGCAAGGCCAGAGCTGATGTTCACCACGGCTGCCTGCGGTTGCGCCTTTAACACAGGCAGCAGACCAATGGTTAATGACATCAACGCGTCAACATTCAGGGCCACTTCGGTGCGTGCGCCCGCAATATTCGCCTTGGTGTCATCTGACAGCAGGTTTGCCACAAATTGAATGCCTGCGTTGTTGATGAGAACTGACAGGTTAGGGTGATCTTTGCTGATTTGCGCAATAATGCGATCCACATCTTTTTGTTTTGAAAGATCGGCTGAAAGGGTTGTGATCTGGCCCGGGTGATCTTTTGCCACTTGATCCAGATCAGCCTGATTGCGCCCGACAATGATGATATGCGCACCAAGCCCTGCCAGATTGCGCACGATTTCGCGGCCAATACCGCGCCCGCCACCTGTGACTAATATGGTTTTATCTTTTAGATCGAATGTAGCCATCGGATATTTCCTGCGGGTTGTCTCACGCAGACCCTAATCGTTGCGGATGATTTTCACAAACTGATTGAAGATCGGTTCATTAGACGCAATCACGCTGCCATCTTCCATCGGATTGCCGTCTTTATAAACCGAGGTGATCAAACCGCCGGCTTCTTTGACCAGCAGCAGGCCAGCGGCCATATCCCAAACCTGCAAGCGACGTTCCCAAAAGCCATCATAACGGCCAGCGGCGGTGAAAGCCAGATCAAGCGACGCAGCCCCCCAACGGCGCACACCTGCGGTTGCAGGTAAAATGCGGGCCAGGTCTTGCAAAGTGTCAGGCAGGTCGGCACGGCCACCAAAGGGCAGGCCAGTGGCAAAGATCATTTCAATCAAGCGTTTGCGCCCCGATACCCGGATGCGCTTATCGTTCAGCCAAGCCCCACCACCTTTTTCGGCGATGAACATTTCTTCGCCGACAGGGTTGAACACCACGGCGGCAACAATTTCACCTTTGTGTTCAAGGGCCATGGAAATTGCCCAATGTGGCAGGCCGTGCAAAAAGTTTGTGGTGCCGTCCAACGGGTCAATGATCCAGCGGCGTGTGGGGTCAGCACCCATGATCTCTTTGCTTTCTTCGCCACAAAACCCGTAGTTCGGGCGGGCTTCCATCAGCTCTTCACGCAAAATCTCTTCGGCTTTGTAATCAGCACGGGTAACGAAATCACCGGGGCCTTTGGCAGACACCTGCAAGTTCTCAACTTCTTTGAAATCGCGCATCAAAGAGCGGCCAGCATAGCGGGCGGCTTTGATCATCACATTGATATTGGCGGACCATTGAGACATGGGGTTTCGTCCTTGTTGTTCGGGTTGGCACCCTTTGACTTAATTCTTTACGAAGGTCAACGTCTGGCCTGCGTTTTGGTGAATTTCACGAAATCCTGAATATAACCCAATTCTGTATCGCCATCACGCACTGCCGCATACAGGCGGCGTGACAGGCCGTTTTTGGTGATCCGTTTGGTGACAAAATCATGGCCGTATTGTTCACTGGCTACAACCCAGTCGGGCAGAACGGAAACCCCGCGATTAGAGGCCACCAACAGCATGATAACGGCGGTCAGTTCGATCTGGCGCAAGGTTTTTGGCTCTAGCTTGGCGGGGGTCAGCAGTTCGGTATAGACATCCAGACGGGATTTTTCTTCGGGGTAGGTGATTAGGGTTTGATCCACCAAATCCTCTGCCACGATATAATCCTTTTGTGCCAACGGGTGTTCCTTGGCGCAGATAAAGGTGGGTTCATAATCGAAAAGCGGGATGAAAGTGATGCCGTCTATGGCTTCGGGATCATCCGAGATGGCCACATCCACCTCTTCACGTTGTAAAGCGGGCAGGGCGTCAAACGCCAGGCTTGAACGGATGTCCACATCGACATTGCCCCATGATTTGCGGAATTGTTCCAGCACGGGGAACAGCCAGTCAAAACAGGCATGGCATTCGATGGCGATATGCAACCGGCCGGCTTTGCCTGCAATGGTTTCCGAAAAATCAACTTCCAGGGCATGTACGCGTGGTAGTATTTCTTCTGCCAGCTTTAGCAGCTTATGACCTGCTTTTGACAGTTTCAGCGGCTTGGAACGGCGCAAAAACAGCTCCATGCCAACCTGCCCCTCTAGCCCTTTGACCTGATGCGACAGGGCCGATTGGGTGATGTTCAAAACATCTGCGGCGCGCGCAAGCCCGCCTTGTTGGTGAATGGCTTGAATGGTGCGCAAGTGGCGAAATTCCAGATACATGGATGGGCCTTTATGAGTGTGCTTCATGTTTTATATTAGAAATATGAATTTGATTCAATAGCTTCTTCGTGCGAAAAGCAACCTAACAAAAAGGAAATATGTCATGTCTGTTATTCGCGAAACTTTCGGCCTCTCATTCGAGTTCTTTCCCCCCAACTCACTAGAAGCCAGTTTCAAGCTGTGGAATGCGATCGACACATTGGCAGGGTTTGCACCAGAATTTATCTCTGTGACTTATGGTGCAGGCGGATCAACACGAGAGCTGACTAAATCGGCGGTCGCGGTGATCCGTCAAAACTACGGGTTGGAAGTGGCAGGACACTTAACTTGTGTGAATGCATCACGCGCAGAAGTGCTGGAAGTAGCGCGTGGGTACGCTGAAAGTGGTGCGAAGGAAATCGTTGCCCTGCGCGGCGATGCGCCCAAAGGGGCCGACAGTTTTTCAGCCCATCCAGACGGCTTTGCCAGCAGTGTGGAACTTATCGAGGCTTTGGCTGAAATGGACCAGTTCAACATCCGCGTCGGGGCCTATCCACATAAGCACCCCGAAGCTGTGGATGAGCTGGCCGACATTGAATACCTGAAACGCAAGTTTGAAGCGGGGGCGGACAGTGCCATCACCCAGTTCTTCTTTGAAGCCGATGATTTTCTGCGCTTCCGTGATCGGTGCGATAAGGCGGGCATCACCAACAAAATCACGCCGGGCATTCTGCCGATTGAAAACTGGGAAAAGACCAAGAAGTTTTCCGCCCGCTGCGGCACGCCCACACCCGATTGGCTGGATCGTGCATACCGCAATGCGAACGATGCAGAAGAGGCGCGTTTGCTGTCAACGGCGATCTGCACTGAAATATGCGATGATCTGTTATGTGAAGGCGTCGAAGATCTGCATTTCTACACGCTGAACGACCCGACTTTAACACAGGACGTGTGCCGCGCGTTGGGGCGTAAACTGATTGCCCCTGCTTTGCATAAGGTGGCGTAATCCCAAGCTTATTGCCCCGTTGCCATGCATTTGGTGGCGGGGTTTGCGTTTCTTTAGGGTTTGTCGGTTAATGAGGAAGGCAGGCCTGCCGTTTGTAGTTATAAGGCCGAACAAGGGGGGATATGCCCTTGCACCTATGGTGTTTCGATTTTTTGTCGAAACACCTAGTTACCGGTAATTTTTGGTGGTTTTCGCATTTGACGCTGTTATACGCCCTTTGAAAACCCGCTGGGGTGACAGAAGATTGCAAAGCAATCTTTGAAAACCCGTGAACTACTTTTGCTAGCAGGGCTAATATACCGCGCAAATTGTTATGGTTTTATAAAGCCAGCGAACGCCCTTAACGCCGCTTTTGCAATTTACGTTTCTTGCCCTTACTTTTCCCAAACTTACGCCCCCGTGGACGCCCCCCCCTGCCAGAGCTGCTTTTGGGCATCGGTTTACCGTCCAGTTCCAGCATCTCAAGCGTCAGCCCACCAGTGATTGCCGTGGCATCCACAAGCGAAACTCTACACGGCATACCAACCGCAATAACCCGCCCGCTGTCTTCGCCTTTCAACGTGCCGTCACGTTCAATATATCGCCAGTATTCACGGCCCAACTGGCTAAGGGGGATGATCCCGTCAGCCCCGGTTTCCAGCAGTTTCACGAACAGGCCGAACTTGGCGATGCCCGAAACGCGGCCTTCAAATTCCGCACCCACCTGTTCTGACAGGAAGGCCGCCAGATAGCGGTCTGTGGTATCACGCTCAGCCAACATGGAGCGGCGTTCAGTTTCAGAAATCCATTCGCCGGTTTGCGTCAGATTATCAATGTCACCGGGCTTTAGCCCATCATCGCCCCAGCCATGTGCGGCGATTAGGGCGCGGTGAACAATCAGGTCGGCATAGCGTCGGATGGGCGAGGTGAAATGGCCGTAGCGTTTCAGGTTTAACCCGAAATGCCCCTGATTATCGGGGGAATAATACGCCTGTTTCATGGATCGTAACACGGTCATGTTGATCACTTCCGCGTTTTCCGTGCCCTTTGCCGCATCCAGCAATCTGTTCAAATCTTGCGTGCGCAAGACCTGCCCTTTGGCCAGTTGCAAGCCAGATGCATCGGCGACCTCTCGTAAAATATCCAGTTTTTCAGGGGATGGCTCTTCGTGGACACGGTACAGTAGCGGCCATTTTTTGGCTTCCAGTGTTTCAGCGGCACAGACATTGGCCGTGACCATAAACTCTTCCACCAGCTTATGCGCGTCAAGACGTTCCTTGAAAGACACCGATGTGACCACGCCTTCATCCGACAAAACGATTTGGCGTTCCGGCAGGTCAAGATGCAAAGGCTGGCGGCGATTACGTTCTTTTGTGGCCGCAGCATAGGCCGCGAACAAATCGTTGATCGGCCCCGCCAACGGTTTGGTTGCATCGTCATAAGACCCATCCGCCGCCGCTTGTGCTTGTTCATATGACAGCGATGCAGGGGATCGCATCAGGGCACGAAAAAATTCGTGGCCCAGTTTTTTGCCCTTCGCGTTCAACACAATACGCAATGCAATACAGGCGCGATCCATGCCTTCGTGCAAGGAACACAAATCACCCGAAAGTGCGTCAGGCAACATCGGCACAACACGGTCGGGGAAATAGCTGGAATTGCCGCGATTGCGGGCTTCACGATCCAGCGCTGAACCGCTGGTCACGTAATGGGCGACATCGGCGATGGCAACCCAAACAATGTGACCACCATCATTTTTGGGATCATTATCAGGCAGCGCACAGATGGCGTCATCATGGTCACGCGCGTCAGACGGGTCGATGGTGAACAGCGGCAGGTCGCGCAGGTCTTTGCGTTGATCCAGGGCCACGGGTTGGGCGGCGTTGGCTTCTACAATCACCGCATCAGGGAAATGATCGGGAATGCCGTGTTGGTGGATGGCGATCARKGAYACTGATTTRGGGGCCATGGGATCRCCYAGAATATCRGTGATCCGSGCGGTYGGYAGGCCAATRCGGGTCTTTGGCCCGATGCGTTCRGCCTCKACCARTTCRCCATCYTTGGCGTKCARRCTRTCCGCTTTKGCCACCTGCCATTCCAGMGATGATTTCTTGTCGACAGGCACAATGCGCCCGCCTTCAGAACCCARKCGRAACAGCCCGATGATYTTTTCCKSMCCCGTRCCAATGCGCCGAATAAGRCGGGCTTCATASGCRAYRTCAGGMTCGGATGMRCTGCTAAGACGGCACARGATGCGGTCRCYTTSYTTYARTGCMGGATCACCYTTYTTYTCSAYAAACAGAATTTTMGGCRYGGGKTCATCACTGTCCCATTCCATCGGAGCAGCCCATAGATCACCGTCTTTGTCAGGGGCTAAAACCTGCAAAACCGACACCGGCGGCAAAGCCCCCTTGCCACCATAACTGCGCCGCTTCTTGGTCAAATGCCCCTCAGCCGTGAGCTCTTTCAAAATGCGTTTCAGGTCAATACGGGCAGCCCCCTTGATGCCAAAGGCACGGCCAATATCACGTTTTGAGGTCTTTGTCGGGTTATCCTGAATCCACGTCAGAATTTCCGCTTTGCTTGGAAATTTTTTCATATGCCACCCTATATCAGTTAAATTCTGGGCCGTCAGTTTTTATCAGCTCTAAATCCGCGACTACATCAACATCCCGCAAAGTATCAATCATTGCTACTTGCGCGCCATCCAAACTAGCCACCGTATCCGCCAAGGTGTGTTTTGTTGACCAGCGCACATTTTCAAACAAATTCTTAGATACCGCACGCGCACCACGCTTCATCCCGATCAACCAGTAGCCACCATCCGTGGCAGGCCCGAAAACCGCATCGTGATCGCCCAGCGCACGAAAGGCTTTTTCGATCAATGCAGGTGTAATCCCGGGAATATCTGCGCCGATTATCACCACAGGGCCAGTTGGTGCGTTGCGAAAAATCGCCGCCATACGATCCCCTAGATCACCTTGGCCTTGTGGCCAGCGCGGCAGATCGGCGGGCCAAATGCGGCTTTGCAGACCTTCCTTATCAGGGGACACCGCCAGAACGGTTTGCCAGCGCGGATCACGCCCAAGCCTGCGGATCAAGCGGCGGCTTTGATGACGAAACCACCATGCCGCCTGTGTCATGCCAATGCCTGCCCCAAGGCGGGTTTTCACACGGCCCGCGCGGGGTTCCTTGACCATGATGAATAGGTGGCCGCGCATGGTTTAACCACGTACCAAAGAAAGTAACGGCTCAAACGCATAGAGTGCTGCACGTCTACCAGAGCCAGGCTCTACAAGGCGAATGACATCGTTTTCCAAAAGCTCTTTGCTGCATCGTTTTGCAGTTTCTTTTGGAATTCCGCCTTTGTTGGTAAATTTATTGTTCCGGAATACCGGGTTCTCGAACAGGAAATCCAATATTTCTACCGTCCATTGTGATGACGTGATTTCACGCAAGACAGTTTTCATTTCTTCATATAGGTTTTGAATTTCTTGCGTTTTACGGAGATTTTCTTCGGCCTGCGCTTTCAATGCTTCCATGAAAAATATGCACCATTCTGTCCATGCACCATGCCCCGAAACATCGCGCATACGATCAATATATTCATCGCGATTATCTTCCAGATGCGCACTGATATAAAAATGTGGTGCAGATAAAACGCGTTTGTTCCATAGCATCAATGTTATCAACATGCGCCCAATACGCCCATTACCATCGTTAAAGGGGTGAAGGGCTTCAAATTCCAGATGCGCGATTGCAGTTGCTAAAAGCGGCACGTGCAAATTTCCATCAATATAGCCAAAAAGGTCATCCATCGCAGGGGTAAGCTGTTCCGGGCTAATCGGGATAAAACGCACAACGCTTTTTCTGCGTTCTGCCAGGTAATTCTGCTCTGTTTTGTATTCACCGGGATTTTTATTCTGACCCCGCCCAAACATCAGCAAGGTCCCATGCGCCTGCCTTAGTAAGTGGCCAGACAAAGGGGCACCCTTTTGCAAGGCCACCTCTGCTTGGCGCATTGCGCGTTGGTATAGAAAAACTTCCAATGTTTCACTTCGAACATCTGGAATACCGTCTTCCGGGTCTTCTTCATTATCAGCCTCAGCCTTTAGTAGCTCATCCAGCGTTGTAATTGTCCCCTCTATACGCGATGAAACAACGGCCTCTTGCCGACTAAGAGGTGCCAGTAACACCGCGCTATTTTTCATGCCTAAAAGCATCTGATCATAACGTGCCAATGCATCTCCGGCATCTAGCAGCGGCTCCAATAGCCGCTCTAAATCCAAATTTTCGGGGGGAAATGCACCATAATGATAGTTTGTTGCCTGTGAAAGATCAGGGTTTTGTGTATTCAATGCGGTCACCTGTGCATTTGTGGTGTAAATACTTCTATATTTGACCTTCTAATGTATTTGAGGTGCAAATAGCAACCACAAATGTATTTGAGGGTCATAATTTCGAAATTTATACCCACAACATATTTTGTGGTGTAAAAATGCACAGCTAAATGATTAGAAGGTAAAAATTTTACCCTTATGACCCTCTAACTATTCAAAATAATCGGTCAATATCCGCGTGTAGATCGCTTTCAATTTGTGGATATTGGCAACCTCTACCCGTTCATCGACCTCATGCATGGTGCGGCCTACAAGGCCGAATTCTACCACGGGGCAATGGCTTTTGACGAACCGCGCATCCGATGTACCGCCTGTTGTAGACGGCTTGGGCGTTACACCTGTTTCCGCTTTAACCGCCTTTGAGACCAGATCAGACAGCTCACCCAAAGGGGTGACAAAACTTTCGCCTGATACGCGTATGCGCATGGTGATTTCAATGCCGGTGGCACGTGCAACCTTATCCACTTCCGTCTGCAACCATTTGGTTAACGCATCAGATGTGTGGGTATCGTTGAAACGGATATTCACGGTTGAGCGGGTTTCTGCGGGGATCACATTATCGGCCGAATTGCCCGTATCAATGGTGACAACCGCCAGTGTGGACGCATCAAAATGCTCGGTGCCCTGATCCAACTCGTGGGCCGCCAAGTTCGCCATCAGTTGTGCCACCGCAGGCATCGGGTTTTTGGCGCGGTGCGGATAGGCGGAATGACCCTGCACACCCTTGCAGGTAAAATACGCATTCATTGAACCGCGACGGCCGATTTTCATCATCTCACCCATTTCATTGGGGCAGGTTGGCTCGCCCACAAGGCAATGATCTATGCGCTCATTATGCGCCTCCATCCAGTCCAGCAGGGCCACGGTACCGTCAACCGCTATACCCTCTTCGTCACCTGTAATTGCCAGCACGATGGAACCGTCGGGGGGTGTTTGAGTGACAAAATCAATCGCGGCGGCGGCAAAGGCCGCAACACCTGATTTCATGTCCGTTGCACCGCGCCCATACATGAAACCATCCTTGATCTCGGCCCCGAACGGATCAACCGTCCAGGCATCGACGTTGCCCAAGGGCACTACATCGGTGTGGCCGTTAAAGCCGAACGTGCGCCCGTTGGCACCGGCACCCCAACGGGCAAACAGGTTGGAAACCTCGCCGCGGTCCACCCGCGTGCAAGTGAACCCTGCCTCTGATAAAAGTGCCTCTAGCAGCACTAATGCACCGCCTTCATCAGGGGTAACGGAAGGGCAGCGGATCAATTTGGCGGTTAGCTCTACGGGGTCGATGGTCATGGGTATGTTCCTTGGTTCAGTTCCCGAATAGCTTTTTCAAAGCGGCACAGCAAGGACAGACCTAAAACGGGCAAGATGTTTGCAAGGTCAGCCATTCACCACCATCGGGATGGTGCAGTCGCAAGGTTTGCGCGTGTAATTGTAAACGGTCAGCGGCGGCAATGGTTGGGCCATCCGCATAGAAACGATCACCTAAAATCGGGTGGCCCAGTTCGCGCATATGCACCCGCAACTGGTGACTGCGCCCTGTTTTGGGTCGCAGTTCCATGCGTGTAACTTCGTCTTCGCGTTCCAACACAGACCAGTTGGTGACCGAGGCTTTGCCACGATCAAAATCCACCATCTGCAACGGGCGATTGGGCCAGTCTACGATCAGCGGCAGGTCTACTGTTCCTGTATCTTCAGTCACCAACCCTTGAACGCGCGCGATATAGGTCTTTTCCATTTGTCGCTTTTGAAACTGAGAACTGAGATGCCGTTGCACATCTTTCGTAAGCGCGAAAATCATCACACCAGAGGTATCCATATCCAAACGGTGCACCAAAAGTGCTTTGGGATATGTCATCACCACACGGGTTTCCAGACAATCGCGGTGTTCAAAAGCTTTACCCGGAACCGATAACAAGCCAGAGGGTTTGTTGATCGCCAGAATATGATCATCATGGTGGATCACATCCAGCGGGCCTGTGGGGGGTGCATATGTAAAAAGCGGGTTCATGGCGGGTTTCAGTATTCAGTTTTTTCGGCACTTAAGTGGCGCAATGCAATGCACCCCTTGGTTGCCTGTGAAAACGTGTAGATAAAGAACAATCTGAACAGCACAAAAACCAAAACGCTTGTGTTCATGCCGAACACAAATACATGCGCAATCAAAAGCAGGGTTGAGCCAAGCGTTAAAACAACACCTGCCGAGGATCGCTTTTTAGAAAGGCCGTAAGCCCCGAATGCGCAGACAATCAGGTTGATGGTAAGCACCAGCTCATTGGCACCTAACAACCCGAAATCGCCATTCATTTTCGTGATGGTCAGCACCAGATGAAACAACGAGATCATTCCGGAAATCCCCGCGATAACAACACCGTTTTTAACCGCCAGTTCGGCTTTTTCTTTTGTCATCACTTGTCCCCTTGGATCAATTACGACCCCGCTTTACCAAGCCCGCAGGGAAACTTCAAACCTTTACCCTTTCTGATTTAGGATCATACATCGGGCGCAGGCTGGTTGTGGCTTTTACCCGAACGCCTGCCACATCTATTTCATATGATGAGGCCAAAACATCCGCCGCAGTTTCCCCCTTACAAGGGATATAACCCATGCCAATGGCGGCCCCTAATGTGTGCCCGTACCCGCCGGAACTAAGATGCCCGACGATGTCGCCATCCCGCAAGATCGGCTCGTTATGATAAAGTAGCGGCTCGCTGTCTGCCAGTTTGAATTGTAGCAAACGGGTATCTAACCCAGCTTCCTTTTTCTTCAGAACCGCATCGCGCCCAATGAAATCGGGTTTGTCGGTTTTCACCGCAAAACCAAGCCCCGCTTCCAGTACGTGATCTTCGCAAGTGATGTCATGGCCGAAATGACGAAAGCCTTTTTCAATGCGGCAGCTGTCCATCATATGCATGCCGCAAAGTTTCAGCCCCATGTCTTGGCCTGCTTCATCGAGGGTTTCAAAGATGTGGCAAGCCATGTCGGAACTTGCATAAACCTCCCAACCCAACTCGCCCACATATGTCACGCGGTGTACGCGCGCCAACCCCATGCCGATCTCAATTTCCTGTGCGGTGCCAAACGGATTGACCGCGTTGCTGAAATCATTGGGCGATACTTTTTCCAGCAGGGCGCGGCTGTTCGGGCCCATTACCGCCAACACGCCTTCGCCTGCGGTTACATCCGTGATCACCACGTTGAAATCACCGACATTGCGCTGCAACCAAGCCTGATCCGCAGGGCGTGTGCCCGACGGGGTCACAACCAGATAGACAAGTTCCGACAGGCGGGTGATGGTCACATCCGCTTCAATCCCACCGCGTGTGTTCAGGAATTGCGAATAGACGATCTTGCCCACAGGCACATCGTACTGCCCGCCTGCGACATAGTTTAAAAATGCTGTGGCATCACGGCCCTCTACACGGATTTTACCGAATGAGGTCATGTCATACATGCCGACATTTTCACGCACGGCACGGTGTTCTGCAGCCGAATTTTCAAACCAGTTCGGGCGTTTCCATGTGTATTCGTATTCTGCTTTTTGCCCTTTATTGGCAAACCAGTTGGCCCGTTCCCAACCAGCCGCCTCCCCCATCACGGCACCGCGATCAAGCAGGTGTTGGTGGAAAGGCGAGCGCCGAATACCGCGTGCTGTTGCTTTTTGGCGGTAGGGGTAGTGATCGGCGTAAAGCAGGCCCAGGGTTTCTTTGGAACGCTCAAACAGATACTGCTTGTTGCCTTGAAACGGCTGCATCCGCCCGATATCCACATCGCCCAGATCGAACGGTTTTTCACCGTCTTCCATCCATTGCGCAAGGGCCATACCGGCCCCGCCTGCGGATTGAATGCCGATAGAATTAAAACCTGCCGCGACATAGTAATTATCCAGATTTAGGGCTTGGCCCAGATGATAGGCATCATCGGGTGTAAAGCTTTCAGGGCCATTAAAAAACGTGTGAATGCCCGCTTCAGCCAACAACGGCACACGGTTGATCGCCATTTCCAAAATCGGTTCAAAGTGATCAAAATCCTCGGGCAACTGGTCAAAACAGAAATCATCGGGGATGCCATCCATGCCCCACGGCTTTGAGAGCGGCTCAAAACAACCCAGTAGATATTTGCCTGCATCTTCTTTGTAATAAGCGCATTCATCGGGCACCCGCAGCACTGGCATTTGTTCCAAACCCTTGATCGGCTCGGTTACGATATAGAAATGTTCGCAAGCATGCAGCGGCACATTTACACCGGCCATTTTGCCCACTTCATGGCCCCACATACCCGCACAGTTCACCACGTAATCTGCCTTGATATGCCCTTGATCACCATCGTCCGTTGCCCAGTCTACGCCAGTGACACGACCGTCAGCGCGGCTGATGCCGGTTACTTTGACATTCTCAACAATCTTCGCACCCTTTTGGCGTGCCCCTTTGGCCATCGCCAAGGCCACGTTGGCGGGGTCACCTTGCCCGTCTTTGGGGATGTAAACCCCCGCAACCACATCATCGATATTAAGATGGGCATAACGTTCTTTCACCTCTTTGGCAGTAATTTCTTCGGCCTCAACCCCGAATGCACGCGCCATGGCGGCCTGCCTGAACAGCTCTTCACGGCGGTCTTCGGTTAGCGCAACAGAGATCGAGCCACACCGGCGGATGCCTGTGTTCACGCCAGTTTCCGCTTCCAGATCAAAATACAGCTCTTGGGTGTATTTCGCCAGTTTGGTCATGTTGGACGAGCTGCGCATCTGCCCGATCAGGCCCGCCGCGTGCCATGTGGTGCCTGATGTCAGTTGTTTGCGTTCCAGCAGCACAACGTCCTTCCAGCCGAGTTTCACCAAATGGTAGGCAACGGAGCAGCCAATAACACCGCCGCCGATAATCACCGCACGCGCGTGGCTTGGTAGATTACTCATGTTCGTTTCTCCGAGAATTTCTGCGCCAAAAGCGCAATATGTGCAGGGCCAACTTCGCAGCATCCCCCGATGATTGTGGCCCCTGCATCTGCCCAATTCTGGGCAAAATCGGCATAGGCTTCAGGGCCCAGGTCTTTGCGGGTTTCCAATTCATCCACCGTGGCACCAACGTGATCGAAGGTGTCTGCGATACTGACAAACCCGTTGGCATAGGCCCCTACGGGAATGCCCTGATCTGTTAGCAAAGGCACTGCGGCTGTAACGGCTTCAGGAACGGAACAGTTTACCAGAACTGCGGCGGGTTTATATTCTGCCAGCAGCGGTAAAATATCTGTCAGGTTTTCGCCTGAACGCAATTTTGACCCGTCTTTGTCATCGACAGACAAAGACAGCCAAACAGGTTTTCCCAAACCAGCAGACCCCATCAAGGCACCGCGTGCCTGATCAATGGATGACATGGTTTCAAACAGGTAGTGATCCACGAAACCTTTCTGGGTTTGGCAGATGTTACGGTAAATTTCCGCTGCCTCTTCCGCAGGTGGACTTTTATCCGGTTGATAGGAAAACCCCAATGGGCCAAGGGAACCCGCAACAAGGCCAGACCCATGTGCATCACGCGCATCAACCGCTTGTTGACAGGCCAGTTGTTGTAGCAGGGTCAGCCGGTCGGACAGACCATGATGTACAAGGCGGTCAGGCAGAACCGAATAGGTGTTGGTGGTGGCAATTTCGGCCCCCGCCGCAAAATATTCATCATGCACCGCACGCACCATTTCAGGGTTATCCAGTAAAGCCGGCACTGACCAAAGCGAGGTCGCGCGGCCCGCGCGTGCAATCAGTTCCTGGCCCATGCCGCCGTCTAGGATGGTGATGCTCATGCGCGTAACCTTTCGTTTTCAGGATCCCAAAGCGGTTGGTCTTCCTGTACTGTTGCTGTGTATCTTTTTCCGTAAATCTCAACTTGCAATTCAGTGCCTGCCGTCGCTAAATCCGTACGCACCATGCCCAATGCAATGCTGGCGTTTACACGGTAGCCCCATGCACCAGAGGTGGTTTCACCGACGATTGTGCCACCATGCCAAAGCGTTGACATATAGGGCGCGTCACAATCATCCGCATCAACCAGCAAGGTCACAAACGCCTTTTTGCGACCCTGTTGCTTTTCGTTTTGGATTGCGGTTTTACCGGTGAAATCTTGCGGTTTATCCAGTTTTACAAACCGCTCCAAACCACCTTCAAGCATGCTGTAATCGGTGGAAAGATCACCCTTCCACGCGCGATAACCTTTTTCCAAACGCAGGGAATTCAGTGCATACATGCCGAACGGTGTAGCACCTGCCGCGATTACCGCATCGTAAATCGCAGGCATGTTTTCGTTATTTGCATGTATTTCCCAGCCCAACTCACCCGCAAAAGACACGCGTATCAGGTAGGCATCTTGGCCTGCCACGGTTGCCGCTTGATGGGTCAACCATCCACTTTGCAAATCCGCATCTGTCAGGCCTGTCAGAATATCTCGCGATTTTGGGCCTGTTACAATTAACGTATCGCGCGTGGTGGTAACATCCTTGATCGACACCCCGTCAGGGGCGGCATTCATCAACAGATCGCGGTCATGCCACTGCGCGGTTGCCGCCGTGATCAGCAGAAATTCATCATCGCCCATCCGCACACATGACAGTTCTGATAAAATGCGCCCGCGATTATCAGAGACATAGATCAGGTTCATGCGGCCCACTTTGGGCAGGCCACCTGTGCAGAAACCGCGCAGGAATTCTGCGGCACCTGTGCCTGAAATCATAAAGCGTGAAAAGCCTGGTAAATCCAACACGCCGCAGCCGTCACGCACGGCTTCGCATTCTTTTTGGATGCGCACAGACCACGGCCCCGAACGGCCCCAAGTGTGGGTGGCTTCAAGGGATGTATCATCACCGTCTTTGGCAAACCAGTTGGCGCGTTCCCAGCCACTATAAGCCCCCATCACCCCGCCTAAAGCTTTTATCTTTTCATGCACCGGCGACAGCTTTTTATCCCGCGCGGCGGGCCATTCGTGTTGCGGGAAATGCATGGCGTATTCGTTGCCATAAACCTCCACGCCTTTTTGATTGCAGTAATCCTGATCGGTGTAATCGGTGTAGCGGCGCGGGTCGATTGCCCACATATCCCATTCAGTTTGGCCTTCAGTAATCCATTCGGCCAGCACCTTGCCTGCCCCACCACCCTGGGCGATACCGAAGGTGAAAACACACGCTTCAAACGCGTTTGGCACGCCCGGCATGGGGCCAAGCAAAGGTAGCCCGTCAGGCGCATAAGGGATCGGGCCGTTGATCACACGGTTGATACCCGCCGTGCCCAACAAAGGCACCCGCGCCATGGCATCTTCGATGTGCCATTCAATGCGGTCCAGATCATCGGGGTATAGCTGGAAGCTGAAATCATCGGGCATCGGATCAGATGGATCAACCCAATGGGCTTTGCAGTTGCCTTCATAAGGGCCAAGGTTGAAGCCGTTCTTTTCTTGGCGCAGGTAGTAAGAACTATCCACATCGCGCAGCAAAGGCAGCTTGCCGTGTTCTTTGGTATGGGCAGCCAGTTCGGGGATTTCTTCGGATAGCAGGTACTGGTGGCTCATCACCATCATCGGCACGGTGCGCCCGCCATAGGGTTTGAACCATTCGCCGACACGCTGGGCATAGTAGCCCGCCGCATTGACCACAAACTCACACCGAATATCGCCTTTTTCAGTGTGTACGATCCATTCATTGCCATCGCGCGTCACACCTGTTGCAGGGGTGAAACGCAGAATTTTCTGGCCCATATCACGCGCCCCTTTGGCCAAGGCCTGGGTTAACTGTGCGGGATCAATGTCGCCGTCATGCGGGTCATATAATGACCCTTCCAAATCGTGGGTTTCTAGGAAAGGATAGCGTTGTTGGGTCTCAGCAGGTGACAGGATTTCAATATCCATCCCCTGATACCGGCCCATACCTGCGGCGCGCGCGAATTCCTGCATTCGCACCTTGGAATGCGCCAAGCGGATTGACCCCGTGACGTGGTAATTCATCGGGTAATCAACCTCTTCACCAAGGCGACTATACAACTCGGTTGAATAGCGTTGCATGTTCATGATCGACCAACTGGTAGAAAACGTCGGCACGTTGCCCGCCGCGTGCCAAGTGGATCCTGCGGTCAGTTCGTTCTTTTCCAGCAGAACGCAATCCGTCCAGCCCGCTTTAGCCAGATGATAAAGCGATGAGGCACCGATAACGCCGCCGCCAATAATGACCACCCGTGCAGTGGTTGGAAAATCAGACATTTATTTTCTCCTTAGCCATTCATCGTTTGGCTGTTAGCCATGTTGCGGCAAATCATCTGCCAATTCATAATAATCACCCTTATCGGCCACATAGATATGTTTGGATGTGCCGATACCTGTCGCCCCGTCCAGCGTACCTGCCCCGACCGAGGTGGCATCTTGTTCGTCTTGCTGCCAAAACAGGCTGGAACCGCATTCCGTACAAAAACCGCGCCGTGCAGTATCGGATGACCGAAACCATTTCAGCCCATCGTCTTTGGTGATCTTGAACCGCTCATTCGGCACTTGTGTCGCCGACCAATAATGCCCGCTGGTTTTGCGGCATTGTGTGCAGTGGCAGGCAACAGCAGGGCGCAATGGCCCGGTTAATTCATAGGTTACGGCCCCGCAATAACACGATCCTTTGTGCTTCATCGCGCCTTGCATTTCTTTTAATAAATGTATCTGTCCCATTGGCATTTCCCTTAATATACAGGCGGTGCAATCACCCAGATTACAACCGCTTTTTCGTCATGTGTATTGGCCCATTTATGCCGCTCTTCACGAATGCGAAAACTGTCACCCGCTTCCAGATCGAACTTTTGATCACCAATCCAAACCGTTAGCTGACCTGAGATAACATAGCCCACTTCCTGTGTGGGGCGCGTGATGTAGTCTTTCAACGCAGCCCCTGGTTCAAACACCGAATGGATGACCTCAAAATCGTCGGTCAGATCAGGTGACAACAGTTCTTCGATTAAGCCGTTTGTACCGCCACCAATTTTGCGTCGGGTGTTTTTGCGCACGACACGGCCCACTTCAGTGGCATCGGTTTGGGCTTGGCCGAAAAAGATCGACAAAGGCACATCCAGAATTTTCGATATGGCACGCAGTTCATCAATCGAGGGTGCCGAAATATCCCGCTCAACCTGGCTCATCCAGCCAACGGAACGGCCCAGGCTTTCGGACATATCCGTTAAAGTGATACCCCTTGATTTGCGAATA
This sequence comes from Amylibacter sp., assembly GCA_016764475.1. Classification (GTDB taxonomy): domain Bacteria; phylum Pseudomonadota; class Alphaproteobacteria; order Rhodobacterales; family Rhodobacteraceae; genus Amylibacter. The sequence goes on along the minus strand of JAESRV010000098.1, from coordinate 24,948 downwards.
CTGCGCAGATCAGCACCAAGAGAACCCGAATTTTGAGAAAGGTCAGACATGTTGATTCCGTGAAATTTACATACATAATTTCACGGAATGGGCGTTATGCGCGTTCAAAAACGACAATAAGCTGTCGCAGGCAAAGATTCAAACATAGAAATTTGCAAAAAACCGTGACATATGTCACTAAATATAACGACACCAACTTTTCGTGACCCAATGCTGCGCAACGAACACACATTTCCAAAGGATTCATTTCTGGGCAAAATCAGCCAGGAAAGCTGGGATATATTGTCAAAAACATGGCGTATAAAATGCTACAAACCCGGACAGTTTTTAATCACCGACGATGACAATAACACCGATGTATTTTTTATTTTACGGGGTGCGGCACAGGTAACGGTTTTTACTTCCTCAGGGCGACAAGTAACACTTTTATCCACTTTGGCAGGCGATAGTTTTGGCGAGTTTTCCGCGATTGATAATGAGCCGCGCTCCAGCAATGTTGTTGCGTTCGGCGAATGCCTTGCAGGTATTTTGACTGCGAAGCAATTTCGGGAATTGTTAAAAACACAACCTGATATTTCGTTTGAGTTGCTAGCCATCCTTGTGGCGCACTTACGGCAACTAAATAGCCGTGTAATCTCTTTCAACACCAAATCCGCTGATCTGCGTCTACAAGAAACCCTGTTGGGGCTGGCCGTGAAACATAGCCAAGGGGCAGATGATGTTCTGATAGAACACCCCCCGACCCAAAGTGAGCTGGCAGCTTTTGTTTTTTCATCCCGTGAAGGGGTTGCACGTGAAATGGGGCGGTTGCGCAAAGCGGGGATTATTGCACGTCAAAAGCGCAGTTTGCATGTACCGTCTGTTGAAAAGTTGCAAAAGATAGTGGCTGATAATCAATAAGTGTTTCATCGGTTGCGAAGGACTTAAGCTTTCGCTAGCGTCCAAGTAATTTCCCGATATATAAGGCCTATTTTTCGATGACTGACACAGTTTCACACCCACCGATAAAACTTGTCCTGAACGGGTTTGGCCGCATTGGCCGCCCGATTTTGCGCCTGCTTTCGCAAGGCAACGCTGGTTTTGAACTGGTTGCTATCAACGATATCGCCCCCTTGGAAACCTGTGCTTATCTGTTTGAGTACGATAGTGTTTTCGGGCCTTTTCAGGGCACTGTGGAAACGGGCGAAAATGCATTGATTGTGAATGGAAAACCTATTCCGTTTTATCAAACCGAAGATATCGGCACACTGGATTTAAAGGGCGTTGATATTGTGTTGGAATGTACCGGGCAAGTGAACAGCCGCGATGTTGCCATGCGGGGCATTAACGCAGGGGCGGCAATGGTTCTGATTTCAGGCCCTTCTGATGCGGCAGATATTACGCTTGTAATGGGTGCGAATGAGGCTGAGATGGGCGACCACAAGATCATTTCAAACGCGTCTTGCACCACCAATGCACTGGCACCTTTGTTGCAGCTTCTGGATGTTCATTTCGGGCTGGAAAGCGGGCATATGACGACGGTTCATTGTTACACGGGCAGCCAACCGACGGTGGATAAACCGCGCGGCAATCTGGCAAGATCGCGGGCCGCCAGCCTGTCGATGGTACCCACCACCACCAGTGCGCAGCGGTTGACGGATATGGTTCTACCCCATCTGAAAGGCCGGGTAGAAGCACGCGCTATCCGGGTGCCAAGTGCCAGTGTATCGGCGATTGATCTGACGGTTCAGACCAAAATGCCCGTGACGGTTGATAGCGTGAACGCAGTGCTGAAACAGGCGGCTGAATGTTCGCCCGTGTTTGGCTGGATCACCCAACCGCTGGTTTCAAGCGATCTGCGCGCACGACCTGAATCGCTGATCATCAGTGAACGTGAAACATCCGTTTCCGTGGGCGGGCTGCTGCGGGTGTTTGGCTGGTATGACAATGAGTGGGGATTTTCCAATCGCATGCTGGATATGGCGCGGTTAATGGCCGCGCGAAACTAAGCCGTCTTGCGGGTAAACACCCAATCGTTTTCATCGGATAGTTTCGGCTGAAACTTATAGCCTTCCAGAGCAAAATCTTTCAGCCCTTCGGGGTCTTCAATGCGGTTCAAAACCATGAAGCGGGCCATCATACCACGGGCTTTTTTGGCAAAAAAGCCGATCATTTTCAATTCACCATCGCGTTCTTCCTTGAATGCAGGCGTGATGATGCGCGATGCCATATTTTTGCCTGTGGCTTTAAAATACTCGTGTGAGGCACAGTTTACCACCACCCCGTTTGCGGCGTCATCCAGTGCCACCCCGATGCGGTCTGCCCAATAGGCATACAGGTTAGGGCCGGCTTTGTTTTGTAAACGGCTGCCCATTTCCAGACGGTAGGGTTGCATGCGGTCAAGCGGGCGCAACACGCCGTATAGACCCGATAATATCCGCAAATGATCCTGGGCATAGGTCACATCATCGGCTTCCATATTACTGATCTGAAGCCCTGTGTAGGTGTCACCTGCAAAGGCAAAAGCGGCTTGTTTGGAATTGCGGTCATCGGATGCAGATGCGAAAGCGGCGAAGCGGTCTTTGTTCAGGCTGGCCAGCTTTTCACTGATTTTCATCAGCTTTTGCAAGTCTGTCACCGAAAGCTTACGGGCGATCTTGGCCAAGGTGTTAGCGTCTGATTGAAAGGCAGGCTCACTTTCAACCAAACCATCGGCAAGCGGATCAAAGTTCAGTTTCTTGGCAGGCGATAAAACGGCTAGCATGGCATTTCCCGGTCGGTTCAATGTGAGCATAACAATGTTATGCGCCGCGCCAAGCTTATTCTGTGGCAATCAGATCTAAAAATGCCACCCCGAAGCGTTCGATCTTTTTAGCCCCAACCCCTTGTATGCCTTCCAATTCTGACAAGGTTCTGGGACGTTGTTGGGCTATTTTTGATAGGGTTGAGCTGGTGCAATTCAGATAGGTATCAAATCCGCTTTCACCCTTTGCCAAGCGCACTTGTGCCTGTTGCAACTGATCAAACAACCCGCCTGCATCGCGGCCTGCAAGGCGGCGGCGTGCAGGATGCACTTCACCTTGTGCGCCTGCGATAACTTCCAAGAATGCCTTGCCGTAGCGTTTCAATTTCACCGCTCCCACGCCTGCAAGCTGCGAAAACGCATCTATATCAGTGGGCTTTTGCGTGGCCATTGCGATCAAGGTGCTATCAGGAAACACCACATAGGCGGGGGCCTGGATGGCCTCGGCCAGACTGCGGCGTTTGGCTTTGAGGGCAGACAGTAACGCTTCGTCTTCTTCGGCGACCAATGCTTTGACGCGGGGCGTGTTGCGGGATTTTTTAACGATGGTATCACGGCGCAATTCGATCTGTGCCTCACCCTTCAAGATAGGTCTTGCCGCATCCGTCATACGCAATGCACYGTAGCGTTCCATRTCGGGGCGGATCARATCGTARCCCATCATCTGCCTGAAAATCGCCTGCCAYTGGGCGCGGTCATAATCTTTGCCMACSCCRAATGTGGGCAAGCTGTCATGACCCTTRGCRCGGACTTTGGCRTTGGCATTGCCCARYAATATRTCAATCARATGCACMGAGCCAAACCATTCGCCTGTGCGCAATATCGCCGACAGGGCCATGCGCACGGCGGTGGTGCCGTCGAACAATTCRGGSGGYTTATCRCAMAGRTCGCAATTACCGCAGCTTTCCATTTCATCRCCGAAATAMCGCARCARWACGCGGCGTCTGCAACGGCGGGCTTCRGCCAAYCCCAACAACGCGTTCAGCCGCCCGTGATCAGCCTGTTTGCGCKCRTTRGGKGCCAAGCCTTCGTCGATTTGGGCGCGRCGCAAGCGCACATCATCCGCCCCRTAAAGCGTGAGCGTATCMGCAGGGGCACCGTCGCGCCCAGCGCGGCCAATTTCCTGATAATARGAYTCCATTGATTTKGGYAAATCGGCGTGSGCGACCCAMCGAATATCAGGCTTATCAATGCCCATACCAAACGCCACAGTGGCGCAAACAATCAAGCCGTCTTCGCGTTGGAACCGGGTTTCAGCCAAGCGCCTATCATCAGGTTTCATTCCAGCGTGATAATGCAATGCGGTGTGACCTTGCGCACGTAATGCCTGCGCCAGAGTTTCGGTTTTAGCCCGTGAGCCGCAATAAATTATGCCTGCCTGATCTTTACGCGCGGCAACAAAATCCAGCAGTTGCTGGCGCGGTTTGTTTTTCGGGGAAAAGGCCAGATGGATGTTGGGGCGGTCAAAGCCTTTCAGGAAAATCTGGCAGTCGCGGTTTGCAAACAGGCGTTCGACAATCTCGTCACGGGTTTCCTGATCCGCCGTGGCGGTGAAGGCAGCAAGCGGCACATTCAAAGTATCGCGCAAAGCCCCGATACGCAGGTAATCGGGGCGAAAATCATGGCCCCATTGGCTGACGCAATGGGCCTCATCCACCGCGATCATCGAGACATTAGCGCGGCGCAACAGCATCAACGTGCCGGGGTTCGCCAGCCGTTCGGGGGCGATGTAAAGCAGTTTTAACTGGCCATTATCAATGGCTTCAAAAACCTCTTCGGTTTCTTCTTCTGTGTTGCCACTTGTCAGCGTTCCTGCGTTCACCCCAACTGCCTTAAGCGCGTTTACCTGATCGCGCATCAGGGCAATCAAGGGTGAGATTACAACGGTCAGGCCGTCACGGCAAAGGGCTGGCAGTTGAAAGCACAGTGATTTGCCGCCGCCTGTAGGCATGATCGCCAACACATCGGCACCTGCGGTGACCGCATCTACGATCTCTTCCTGACCATCACGGTAACCGTCAAAGCCAAAGACGTCTTTTAAAAAAGCGGAGGGCGCGGTCATTTTGTGTTTTCTGTTGATTTTGCGTTACCCATAAGACTCGCATATTGAGAATTTATGAACAAGGGTGATCTTATGGCTCGGTGGTAAAACCCGCTGCATAAAGTTCTGCGCGTGTGGGTTTCCACAGGGTTTTGGCATCTGTCCCAAAGGCGCGCTTTAGAAAACCGTCGTCAATGCCACGGCTTGCCAGATATTCTCGGTCTTTTCCCTGTTCTTCAACCGGGCTGACCGTTGGAAAACGGCCGGGCATATCAAAGCTGTATCCATGAAAGCCGATTTCGGCATTCCGTTCTATAATGCGATTTTCCCCTGCGGCAAAAACCAGCGTGCAGACAGAATAACAGTAGTTTCGCACATGTGTGTCCAACTGGTTTTCTTCAATGATCTTACCGATGGTGCGCCCCGCAAAAACAATACCGCCCGGGCTTTCAAGCGAGATCGTTGTGACGTTATCATGCTCGCTTAAGATAATCAGCATGGCGTGGTACATCAGGTAATTTACCTCACCGCCCAGATAAATTGTGTCACCCTTTAAGCTGGCCGTGAAATCATCATTACCAAAAATGGTTTTGAACGGAGTTTCGCTGAAATATCGTGTGGCCACCACATCCAGCATTTGAAAACCCATCATGGCAACAGCCACGATCATGCCCAAATAGACACCCCACGCATCACTGCCTGTTGCGCGATCTTGTTTTGCGTTCTTAGCCCAACGCAGCCCGCCGACAATTTGCCAGACCAACAGAGTAGCGATGGTTGCAACGCCCAAGGTTGCCGCCCAAAGCGGCCAGTCTTCTATGGGCAGTGAAGAAGCAATAAAACTGACCACAAGAAGGTTTATAAACAGGGTTGTTCCGAACCCAAGCTGCCCTGTCCAGTGATCTTTGAAATAGCTGCGCATAATTATAGGGTTATATCATGGAAGTTACGATTGGCGCAAAATATGCACCCATGTGTCGCCGTATTTGCGCGCGTCCAGCATATCAAAACCTTTGGGCGGGGTTTGTTCACTGCCCTCTTCCCATATGATCAAGGCGTCATCTGCCAGCCAACCGCCTTGGCTCGCGGCAATCAAGGCTTTATCGCCCAGGATTTTACCATAAGGCGGATCAAGGAAGATCAGGTCGTAAGGCGCGCCCACCACGGGGCCAAGTTTAGTGGCGTTGCGGCGAAACAGTTTAGTGCTGCCGATAGCACGCAGTATGTCGGTGTTTTGGCGGATCAGGGCGCGGGCTTTGACGCCCTCATCAATGAACAGTACATATGACGCGCCGCGCGATAAAGCTTCAAAGCCCAGCGCACCGGTGCCTGCGAATAAATCAAGCACACGGGCGTCTGTGATCGGGTCACCGTAGCCACCGTTGATCAGCAGATTAAAGATGCTTTCGCGCACACGGTCAGAGGTGGGGCGTAAGTGAGCGGCCACATCACCTTTGCCGACTGAAGTCAGCCCTGTGCCCTTATATTTGCCGCCAATAATACGCATTACATGAACTGTTTCAGGTCGGTTTCAGGGTCGCCCGCCGCGTCTTTGGGCAGGGTTTTCCCGGCCTCGATAATACGCTTGCCGATCATATAACCGCGCGGGTCGTTCATGGCGTCCACCGCTAGTAAGTGATCGCCTTTGTAGTACCAGAACGACATCATGCCGTCTTTGTCACCTTGGCGGGCAATCACATCATCATAGCCCGTGTTCAGGCCCGCGATTTGCAGCTTTACATCAAACTGATCCGACCAGAACCACGGTTTGGCGGTGTAATCTTTGTGCGCACCCATGATGTTTTCAGCAATGATTTCTGCCTGCGCAATGGCATTGGGGACACTTTCCAAACGGATGCGTCCGCCCTGATAAGGGAAAGAGGCACAATCGCCTGCGGCCCAGATATTTGCAACTGATGTGCGGCCCTGTGCGTCTGTTTTAATGCCGTTTTCAATCTTAATGCCTGCGGTCTCGGCCAGTGCAATGTCGGGCATAATACCGACGCCGACAATGGCAAAATCAATCTTTAACTCAGTTCCATCGGTTAGTTTAGCACCCGTCACACGGGCCTTACCCATCAGATGATCAAGGCCTACACCTTCGATAATTTTCACACCTTTGGCAGTATGCAAAGTGCGGAAATAATCCGAGGTTTGCGCGCAGGCCACACGTTGCAAAATTCGATCCGCCATTTCCACCAGCGTCACTTGCAGGCCTTTCGCCGCCGCCACGGCAGCCGCTTCTAAACCGATATAACCACCGCCGATGATCAGCACATGTTTGCCTGCGCCAAATTCCGGGGCCATAGCATCGACATCCGATAATCCGCGCACAACATACACACGGTCCAATGCGCCGCCAATGGCAGCAGGCAAATGGCGTGGCGTTGAACCTGTGGTCAAGACAAGATGGTCATAGGTAAGTGTTTCATCGCCCAGCTTGATCTGGCCCTCTGAAATTTCGGTTACGACTTCACCTTTGCGCAAAGTGATCCCGTTCTCGCCATAAAATGCCTCTGGTTTCAGATACAAGCGTTCCAAATCCATATCGCCCAGCAGGTATTTCTTGGATAATGGCGGGCGTTGGTAGGGTGGTGCATTTTCGGCCCCGATCAAAGTGATTTCACCGTCAAACCCCAGATTACGCAATTTTACCACCAGCGAACTGCCCGCTTGGCCTGCACCGACTACAACCACATGCGACATGCTGATATATCCTTGGTTACGTTCCTAAATGATCTATATAACACGATAGAGCAAACTCAACTTAGAAAGTGACCCACCATGACAATATCCGTCGGTGACAAACTACCCGCTGCGTCCTTTGGCCGCCTTGGGGCTGATGGGCCTGAGCAGGTTGACCTGATTACGCTGATTACAGGTAAAAAAGTGGTAATCTTTGCGGTACCCGGTGCCTATACACCCACATGTTCATCAGCCCATATGCCCAGTTTTGTGCGCAATGCGGATAAGTTACGCGCCAAAGGCGTGGATGAAATTATCTGCATCTCTGTAAATGATGTGTTTGTGATGAAATCTTGGGGGGATGCTATGGGGGCAAATGATGTGGGTATTCACTGCCTTGCTGATGGTGATAGCGGCTTTACGGTGATGATCGGTATGGATTATTCTGCACCTGAAACTGGCATGATGGCACGTTCATTGCGCTACGCGATGATTGTTGAGGACGGTATTATCACAACGCTAAACATTGAAAACGCGCGCGGCGTTTGTGATATTTCAGGCGGCGAGAACATCCTTGAACTGCTTTAGGCCAGCTTATCCATCATTTTGGCCAGCTTAATATCCAGCTCTGACAACCCGTCCACACTATGGGTTGTCAGCACCACGTCTACGCGGTTGTAGGTGTTTGACCATTCGGGATGATGGTTCCATTTTTCCGCATACATCGCGATCCGGGTCATCCAGCCGAACGCCTGATTAAAAGTTTTGAACTTGAAGCTGCGTTTGATTGCATCGCGGCCCTCAACCAGTTCCCAGCCTGAGCTTAGAAGTGCGGCCAGATCTGTTTCACGTTGCATTGTGCCTAATAATTCAGTCATCGTCTTCTCCTTGTGTTTTCCTGAACGGGCCGTAATCCGTCAAGACTTCAATCTCTTCATCCACCGCATTGCGTTCCGCATCCAGATAAGCTGCGATGGCTTTGCGAAAGCCGGGGTCTGCAATCCAGTGCAGTGAATAGGTTGCTTTGGGTAAATAGCCCCGCGCCAGTTTATGTGCCCCTTGCGCACCTGCTTCCACCCGTTTCAACCCGTGTTTGATGGCGTAATCTATCGCCTGATAGTAACACACTTCAAAATGCAAACAGGGGTGATCTTCGACGCAACCCCAGTAGCGGCCATATAGGCAATCGGCCCCGATAAAATTCAACGCCCCTGCCACCCAACGGCCATCGCGTTTGCACATCACCAACAAAACATCGTCGCGCATTTGTTCTTGGATGATGTCAAAGAAGCTGCGGGTCAGGTATGGCACACCCCATTTACGGGCACTGGTATCTTGATAAAATTGCCAGAAAGCATCCCAATGTTCGGGTTGGATTTGATCCCCTGTAAGTGAGATGATCTGCCCCCCAAAGGCTTGTGCGGTTTTGCGTTCTTTGCGGATGTTTTTACGTTTACGCGATGACAAAGCTGCAAGAAAATCATCGAAGCTTTGGTAGCTATCATTCAGCCAGTGAAATTGCTGGCCCGTGCGTTGCAACAGCCCGATGTCTTGGCCCAGATCAAACTCAACTTCTGTACAAAAGGTAATGTGCAGCGATGACAGGTGGTTACTGTCAACCATCTGCATGGCACCTTGCAGCAATGCGGTGCGCCCAATATCTTCATAACCTTCACGACACAAAAAACGACGCCCTGTGACAGGTGAAAACGGCACCGCCGCTTGCAGTTTCGGATAATACCGACCACCAGAGCGTTCATACGCATGTGCCCAGTTGTGATCGAACATATATTCACCCTGCGAATGGGATTTCGCGTAAAGCGGCATGACCGCGATGACTTTATCGCCTAACCGGGCCACTAAATGATGCGGCTCCCAGCCAGTTCCCGGCCCAACGGAACCGCTGTCTTCCAGTGCACGCAAAAACCGATAGGTGGTGAACGGATCACCAAATCTATCGGCACAGGCATCCCATTTGGCCTGCGCAAAATTTGACAGGCTTTCCAGTACCGTAACAGTTACATCCGTTTTTTCAGCCATCAGGGTTCGCCTTAGGGTCTGACCCTAGGCTAAATACCCCTCAAAGGTAACATTATCCGCTATTTTTCTTGCAGTTTCTTCGATCATTGCCGTGCGTACCGTCCAACACAGGATAGCAGCCCCTTGTTGTTTTCGGTAGGTTACCACCGCATCTTCCAGATGCATGACATGATGTGAGATAAAGCAGGCACCGACACGATCATAATCCGGGATGCCGGCCAGCTCCATGCGGCGGCCTTCGGGGACAAAAAGCCAGTTTTGGGCTAAAAATGTACCCGTAGTCAGACCACGTGGTATGTCTGGTGCGAATTCGGCACATTTGGCAACAGTATGAGGGTTAAAGGACATTAAAGCACATGCGCCGTTATAGTTATTTAACAACTTACAGCTTGCCTGCTCCAATGCCCCGACATTCGGGCCCAATGCCCCATCCTGATCTTTAATCTCAATCAGTAGCGGTACACGACCATTAATAAACTTCAAGAAATCTTCCAGCGTTGGTATACACTCGTTGCCGTGTTTCAGGCGAATTGCACCCAGCTGTTCGGCCGTGCGTTGTGCAACAGCACCAGTTTCATCCGTCAATCGTTCCAATGAATAATCATGAAACACCATCGGAACGCCATCCTTTGACATTTGCAGGTCAAGTTCTATCGCGTAGCCCTGCTTTATGGCCGCCGCCGCACCCGCCAACGAGTTTTCAGGCCGCCCGTCTGAAATATCATGTAGTGTACGATGGGCAATCGGGGCTTTTAATAATGCTTTTGGCGTCATGGCGCTGAAATCTGAAAAATGCCTTCAACCTCAACGGCCACGCCTAAAGGTAAGGATACACAGCCCACGGCGGCCCGCGCATGTGCGCCTTTATCCCCGAACACTTCGGCCATCAAATCAGATGCGCCGTTGATCACCACGGGATGATCGGTGAAATCGCCCGTTGCGTTTACAAAGCCACCTAGTTTTACGATTTTAACAACGCGGTCTAAATTACCGTCGCATGCTGCACGTAATTGTGCGATCAGATTAAGCGCACAAACACGCGCGGCGGCGGCACCTTCTTCTACGGAAGTTGTATCGCCCAGCTTACCACAAATCAAACCACCTGCGTCTTTTGAGATTTGGCCTGAAACATAGACCATATCGCCCACAACAACATAAGGTACATAATTTGCAGCAGGTGCAGGTGCTTCTGGTAACTCAATACCGAGTTCACTCAAGCGTGCTTCGATTTTTCCAGCCATTACATGGACTCCTTTTAAAAATGCGCTTTTTGCATAGTTGCAACAGATTTGCGCTGGCGTCACCTATTATTGTGATAAATTATGTGCGATATGGACAGATTTTTTCAAAAGACTATGTTATGGTTTAATTCAAGCAATTAGAGTAGATTAATGACTTTTGAAAAAACATCTTTGTTCGCGCTAACCCGCAGAGTTATTTCACTTTTTGTGATTTCTTTTACTTTGTCGGCTTGCGCCTCTCTTGATCAGGTCTCCAAATCTGAGTTCAATGACCCCTATGAAAAATCAAGCCGTAAGGTACATGCGTTCAACAAAGGGCTGGATAAAGCACTTATTGCGCCTGCGGCGAACGGTTATACAACCATCACGCCGCCTTTACTTGTGCGCATGATCGGAAATGTTTCGGGTTATATCGGTCTGCCGGGCCAAGCAGTTAACAACATTCTTCAAGGCAATGCAAAAGGCCTAGGCCAAACTATTTTAACGTTTACACTCAACACCTTAACCTTCGGGTTGGGCGACCTTGCATCAGAGGCAGGTGTTAAAGACAACAATGCCGATTTCGGGCAAACTTTGTATGTTTGGGGTGTCAAACCGGGTATTTACCATGAAATCCCGGTTCTTGGGCCAAGCACCACACGTGATACAGTTGGTTTCTTCGTTGATCTGGCGATAAACCCCGTGAACCTGTTAGAATCAAGCGATGCACGTTGGGCAGGGTTTGGCTTTACCGTGCTGGATCGTTTGGGTGATCGCAGTCAGTTTGCTGAATTTTTTGAGGAAACTCTGTATAATTCAGAGGATAGTTACGCAACCGCACGATCATTTTACTTGCAGAACCGTGAATTCTTCCTAAGTAAAGGTGTGAACGAAGATAGTTTGGAGGATCCCTTTGCCGATTTCTAAATTTACAAGCCGCAGGGTTTTTCTGGGTGGTTTGACCACATCAGTTGCACTAACCACATTTTCAACCGCAGGATTTGCGCTGACCAAACAGGAAGCTGAAATCTTGATCGGCAAGTTGTCGAGTGACATTTTCAAGGTCATTAACTCTGGCAAGTCCGGCAATGCGATGTACCGCGATTTTGACGGTGTTATGGGCAAGTATGCCGCGATCAATGCGATTGCACGCACAGTGCTTGGCCCGCCTTGGCGCTCTGCCACGCCTGCACAACAAAGTGCCTATATAAAAGCGTTTCGCGGTTATCTTTCGCGTAAATATGGCAAGCGGTTTCGTGAGTTTATCGGCTCTGAAATTAAAGTTGTCAGTGCCAGAAAAGTAAAATCCGGCGTGCTGGTTAAAAGCGTTGTAACGTTCAAAGGCTCGGCACCGTTTACAGTTGACTGGCAAGTGTTTGAGCGTAACGGCAAGCAGCAAATGTTTGACCTTTATATCGAAGGCATCAGCATGATCAAATCCGAACGCGAAGAGGTTGGCTCTATGCTGGATCGAAGTGGCGGGAAAATTGATAAGCTAATTAAAAAGCTGAACGCAGCTGGATAGTTCCTACTAGGGCCTGACCCTAGTTTTTCCCTTTAAATATGCCGAGTATGGTCTTCATGATCGTCTCGGCGTCTTTTTCTGCTTGCCGGATATCTTGCCTGATCTGTTGAGGAATGCTTAAGGTATGTTCGGCTTGTTCTAAAATACCCTCTGCAGCCATAACGGATCCCGGACGCATCATTGGCAATGGTTTAGGTTCTATGCCCTCTTGAATACGCGTCATGGTTTCACGCCAGATATCCGCAGGCAGGCCACCCCCGGTTACACCTGTCAGCTTGGCATTATTATCATTACCCATCCAGATGCCTGTCACGTAATCTGCGGTAAATCCGATAAACCATGCATCACGCGCGCCTTGGGTCGTACCGGTTTTACCGGCAACTTCGCGGCCTTTTATTCTGGCGCGGCGACCGGTACCTTCTTCTACAACCTTGTACATCATATAGATCAGTTCAGCCGCTGCATTTTCGCTAATCACACGTTTGCCTGAGCCCTTGCTGGACTTACCCATCAAGGGGCTTGTGTCACCTTGAATGGTCAGGCTCATAACGCCATAAGGCTTGGCACTAACGCCCAGGTTCAAGATGCCGGCATAAGCCCCTGTCATTTCCAATAATGTAGCTTCGGATGCCCCCAATGCCAGTGCAGGCCCTTTGGCAATCTTATTTTCAATCCCGAAGTCCCGCGCCAACCCGCGAACTTTTTCACGTCCGATGCTTTCCGAGACTTTAACGGCAGCAACATTTATCGAACCCTTTAAAGCTTCGGTGAATGTAATCGGCCCGCTGAATTTACGGGTATAGTTCTTGGGGGTATACGGCCCCGACCCCGGAACATTGATGGTATAGGGTTCATCGATCACAATCGAGTTATAGTGAAAACCGTTTTCCAATGCGGCGGCATAAACAAACGGTTTAAAGGATGAACCCGTTTGGCGCAAAGCTTGTGTTGCGCGGTTAAACCCGCCTGCAATGCCCAGATTGCGCCCACCGACAATGGCCCGCACGGCACCATCGCGTGACATCACAACTATAGCGGCTTGTGCTTTTGAACCTGCTTTAACCTTATTCTTAAAAATGTAATCCAGCCCTTGTTCGGCCGCCTTTTGCACACGCTCATCAAACGTGGTTCTGATCACTATATCTTCCGTGGTATCCTTGATGATAAACTCCGGGCCGCTTTCCATAATCCAGTCGGCAAAATATCCGCCAGCGCGTTTTTCGGCTGCGGCGGATAGACGTGCAGGGTTGTTTCTGGCATTCAAGGCTTCTCCGCGTGTTAAATATCCCTGATCATTCATCAAGCCGATAATCAGATTTGCGCGATCTTGCGCACGCCCCATGTGGCGTGTTGGGGCATATTTAGACGGGGCTTTCAGCAGGCCAGCCAGCATTGCCGCCTCTGACACTGATACGTTTCGTGCGGATTTTGCAAAATAACGCTGGCTGGCTGCCTCAAACCCATATGAACCCGCACCCAAATAAGCACGGTTCAGATAAATCGACAGGATTTCATCTTTGGTGTATTTTATCTCCATCGCGATAGACATCGGCACTTCTTTGATTTTGCGCTCCATTGAACGCAAATCAGAAAAATACACCCGCTTGGCAACCTGTTGCGTAATGGTTGAGCCGCCATTACCTGACAAGGGTGAGCGGCCCGCGCGCATATTGATGCTCATCGCACTCAAAATGCCGCGCGGTGAAATGCCGAAATGGCGGTAGAACCGCTTATCTTCTATTGCGATCACAGCATTCTTTAAATACGGGGAAACCGTTGTTGCCAGTACCAGCCCACCAAACTGATCCCCGCGCCATGCAAAAACCTCACCGTAGCGATCCATCATCGTGACCGAACCACGCGCGCGATCATCCATCAGGGCAGTCGCTTCGGGCAGGTCTTTATAATAATATGCAACCCCTGCCCCCAGCACCAAAGCACCGATGACGCTTGCGCGCAGAGTGACCCACCAGATTGAGCGCAAAATGCTACGCAAGATCATGCGGAAAAAGCCCATGATACCGCCACGTTGTTTTTTTGGCTTTTTACGGGATTTCTTTTTGGGTGCCTTTTTGGGCACTTCTGCGAAGCGCTTCATTGGGGCTACCAATGGGGGTCTTTTGTTACCTTTGTTGGCCATGACTGCTCTGATGTCTGCTTTTTTATATTGAATCTAAGCGTTCTGGCCGGGTTTGTGGAGTGCTTATATCAAGATAAACTCAATAGTTACCGCCTATTTATTATGCATATTAGTGCGTCAGTCTATTTATTAGGCAAATCATCGTATAATTTTGAAAATATATTCTTGATTACTTGAAAGCGGCCACCCCACGCACGCTTAGTGGTCACCATCACATTAAGGCACCCATCAGGGTGTGTCGCAGAAAGAAGGTCATATGAAACTTATCATAGCTACAATTAAACCCTTTAAACTGGATGAAGTGCGTGAAGCACTTTCATCTGCAGGGGCCACGGGGATGATGGTCACCGAGATCAAAGGGTACGGCGCACAATCCGGCCATAAGGAAATTTATCGCGGTGCTGAATACGCCGTGAACTTTATTCCTAAAGTGCGCATTGAGCTGGTCGTGGATGACGATCTGGTCGACACCATCCTATCCACAATCGAGGCCACCGCCAAAACCGGCAAGATCGGGGACGGCAAAGTATTCGTGCTGAACGTAGAAGACGCCCTGCGCGTACGCACAGGCGAAACCGGCACTGACGCTATCTAATCAAGGAAATCAAAATGAACATTACACTTAAAACTCTATGCCTTGGTCTGGTGGCAATCGCTTTGCCGATTGCAGCCTTTGCCCAAGATGCACCCAGCTCAGTCCCTTCTGAGGTCAGCTATATATTAACCACCATCCTGTTCCTGATCGGCGGCTTTCTGGTGTTTTTCATGGCTTGCGGTTTTGCCATGCTGGAAGCGGGGCTTGTACGCTCTAAAAACGTGGCCATGCAGTTGACCAAGAATATGGGGCTGTTCGGGTTGGCTTGTATTTTTTACTATTTGGTCGGTTTCAATCTGATGTATCCGGGTGACGCTTGGGTCATTTCAGGTATATTAGGGGGTTTCAGCCCAACGGTATTAGAGGCCGTTGGGCTTGCCGCAGCGGATGCTGATCTGTCATATGCCACTGTTGGTTCTGACTTTTTCTTCCAACTAATGTTCTGTGCCGCAACCGCATCCATCGTATCGGGGGCTGTTGCCGAGCGGATCAAGCTTTGGCCGTTTCTGATCTTCACAGTTGTTTTAACCGCATTGATCTACCCGATCCAAGCATCCTGGAAATGGGGCGGCGGCTTCCTTGATCAGGGCGGTTTTCTGGATTTCGCAGGCTCAACGGTTGTGCATTCTGTCGGCGGATGGGCCGCATTGGCAGGTGCTTTGATCCTGGGGGCGCGTATCGGTAAATACAAGGATGGCAAAGTGATCCCGATGCTGGCATCCAACTTGCCGATGGCCACACTGGGTACATTCATCTTGTGGTTGGGTTGGTTCGGATTTAATGGTGGATCACAACTGGCAATGGGTTCTGTGGGCGATGTGGCTGACATCAGCCGTATCTTTGTGAATACCAATGCCGCCGCTGCCGCAGGCTCTATCGCGGCATTGATCCTGACACAGCTGATCTACAAAAAACCCGATCTGACCATGATCTTGAACGGTGCGTTGGCGGGGCTTGTATCTATCACGGCTGAACCGTTGACCCCGGGTATCGGTGCCGCTTCCCTGATCGGGGCCGTTGGCGGTGTACTTGTTGTTGTGGGCGTGCCTTTGCTGGACAAGCTGAAAATTGACGATGTGGTTGGGGCCATTCCAGTGCATCTGTTTTGCGGTATCTGGGGCACCATTGCGGTGGTGTTTACCAACAGTGATGCCACACTTGCCAAACAGTTATATGGCATCATGGTGGTTGGTACCTTTACCTTTATCCTGTCAGGTATTGTCTGGTATGCGCTRAAAKYCACAATGGGTATCCGTGTRACMGAAGAGGAAGARATCACAGGSYTGGAYAAAACYGARCTGGGTATGGAAGCATACAATATTACGGCTTAAAGCCAATATAGAGCGACTATAAAGCCGACCTATTACAGGGTCGGCTTTTACAATCCACACCGCAATATTCGAATTTTAAGTGGGCACCTTGCCGCTTTATATAGCAAAGCGCACTAAATTCACAAAGTAATGATCGGTACATTACATATATTTAGCATAAAYTGCCTATGTAAATTACCNNNCNNAAGGCTGTACCGCCCTTAAAACTTAACGGCGTATTATCTCGGCATTGTCCAKGAACCAGCGAAACGTTTCTTTGATGCCCTGCTCAAGCTGGATTTCGGCATCCCAGCCCATATTGGTCAAACGGCTTACATCCATCAACTTTTGCATGGTGCCATCGGGCTTGCTTGGGTCGGTGGTGATCCGCCCCTTAAAGCCGGTGATACGCGCCACCATWTGCGCCAGTTCAAGGATAGAGATATCGGTGCCGGTGCCAACATTGATATGGCTTAGCATCGGTTGGGTGTTGGCGTCATATTCCTCTTGCGGCAAGTCGAGTACAAAAAGTGAAGCTTTTGCCATGTCGTCCACATGTAAAAATTCGCGCCTAGGCTTACCGGAACCCCAAATCATCACCTCATCAACCCCGTCTTGGGCCGCCTCATGGAAACGACGAATAAGGGCGGGCAGCACATGGCTGTTTTTCGGGTGAAAATTATCGCCCGGCCCGTAAAGGTTGGTCGGCATAACCGAGCGGTAATCACAACCATATTGGCGATTATAGCTTTCGCACAGCTTAATTCCGGCAATCTTGGCGATAGCATAAGGCTCGTTTGTGGGTTCCAGAACGCCTGTTAAAAGCGCATCTTCAGCCATCGGCTGAGGCGCATTGCGCGGATAGATACAGCTTGATCCCAGTTGCAACAGCTTATCAACCTTGGCTTCATGGGCTTGATGGATAACATTCGCCTCAATCATCAGGTTTTCATAGATAAACTGGGCCGGATAGGTGTTGTTGGCGTGAATGCCGCCGACTTTGGCGGCGGCAAGGATCACTTGATCAGGGCGCGCGTCTTGCATAAAAGCACGCACAGCACCCTGATCGGTAAGGTCAAGTTCGGCACTGGTGCGCGTGATCAAGGTTAGATCGGCACCTGCATCCCTACGCGTTTCAAGCTGGCGCAATATCGCCCCCCCCACCATACCGCGATGGCCTGCAATATAGATTTTCATTCCTAGTTCTCCTGCGACACAGGCAGGTCAAGATCATGGGACTTGAGCAGCGCATGGCGTTGTGCAGATTTCAGATCCTCAACCACCATCTCGGCACACATTTCCTGTACAGTGATTTCTGGCGTCCAGCCCAGTTTTGCTTTGGCCTTGCTTGGGTCGCCTAACAAGGTTTCCACCTCAGCGGGGCGGAAATAGCGCGGATCAATACGCATAATCACATCCCCCAGCTTCAAGGCTGGCACTTTGTCGCCGTCAATCGCGGCAACGGTAGCTATTTCATCTACGCCCTTTCCTGTAAAGTCCAGCGAAACACCCAACTCAGCCGCCGACCAAGTGATGAACTCGCGCACAGAATATTGCACGCCGGTAGCGATCACAAAATCCTCTGGCGTGTCCTGTTGCAGCATCATCCACTGCATGCGCACATAGTCCTTGGCATGCCCCCAGTCGCGCAGACTGTCGATGTTACCCAAATAAAGGCAGGTCTCAAGCCCCAGCGCGATATTGGCCAGGCCGCGCGTAATTTTACGGGTCACAAACGTTTCCCCCCGGCGCGGGCTTTCGTGGTTAAACAAAATACCGTTACAGGCATACATGCCGTAAGCTTCGCGGTAGTTTATCGTGATCCAGTAGGAATAAAGCTTGGCCACCGCATAGGGGCTGCGCGGGTAAAACGGTGTAGTTTCACGTTGCGGCGTTTCCTGAACCAATCCATATAACTCAGATGTTGATGCCTGATAAAACCGAGATTTCTTTTCAAGCCCCAGAAACCGAATGGCTTCCAGAAGTCGAAGCGCACCCATTGCATCCACATCGGCGGTATATTCAGGTGCTTCAAAACTAACCGCCACATGACTTTGCGCCCCCAGATTATAAACTTCATCCGGCTGCACTTCTTTGATGATACGGGTCAGGTTGGAACTGTCAGTCAAGTCACCGTAATGCAGATTAAACCGCGCATTATCCGTATGGGGGTCTTCATAAATATGGTCGATACGCTGGGTGTTGAATGAAGAAGAACGGCGTTTGATGCCATGCACCTCGTAGCCCTTATCTAAAAGGAATTCTGCAAGATACGAACCATCCTGCCCGGTAATGCCTGTAATAAGTGCGCGTTTTGTCATTTGTTATCTCCGGTTCTTCATAGGTATGCGTTGTCTTCGTTTGTATGAAGGAATTTCAGTCCAGAGTGAAGGTCGTAGTCACTGATTATAATAACGGCCCATTCATACCCCATAGAAATACTGAAGACTTCTGGGATTGCGCCCGTCATTGCGCCGAAGCGCGTATAAGCCAGCCTGCAGCACGGAGTTTGAAGCTATGTTTCGCGGGTTTTGGGACGCAATTTATCAAAGCCGAACTGCTTGGCGACCCATTCGTTGCCACCATCCACGAGACTGTAGAGCACTGGAACAAAGACCAATGATAGGACGGTGGACAGCAGGATGCCGCCAATCACCGCAATTGCCATGGGTGCGCGGAACTCGCCACCCAGGCTGCTGGCAAAGGTGCTGGGTAGCATGCCGGCGGTCATGGCGATGGAGGTCATCAGGATGGGTCGCGCGCGCTTGTGCCCAGCCTCGATCATGGCCTCCATGCGACTTATACCCTGCATTTGTGCATCTTTGGCAAAGCTGACCAGCATAATCGCATTTTTCGTCACGATCCCCATCAGCATCAAAAATCCGATCACAACTGGCAGGCTCATGGCCAGATCAAAGATATAGAGCGCAAAGATCGCCCCGCCAATGGCCAGCGGCAGAGTCATCAAGATGGTGATAGGCGTGACAAAACTGGAAAACAGCAGCGCCAGCGTCACATAGACCAGCAATATCCCGGCAACCATGGCGATGGCAAAGCCGGAAAAAATGTCGGCCATGATCTCGGCATCACCACTGGTTTGGACTCTGGTGCCTTCGGGCATGTTTTTGACCATAGGCAGAGCGAATATCGCGTCGGTGGCCGCCCCCAGCACCATATCCGGCCCGAGGCTGGCCTCTACCTTGGTTTCATTCGAGCGGTCATAGCGGGTCACGACGCTGGGGCCGGACCCCACGGTCACATCCGCCACCAGAAGCAGCGGCACGCTGCTACCGTCATTCAGGCTAACCCGTAGGGATTGCAGGCGTGTAAGGTCACGTCGCGCGGCTTCCTGCAAGCGCACAACAATCGGCACCTGCTCGTCCCCATCAGTGAATTTTGCAAGGTTGGCATCGGTATCCCCCAGGGTGGCTACCCGAATGGTCGAGGCCAGAATATTTGCCGTCACCCCCAGTTCGGCAGCCAGATCGGGTTTTGGGGTAATCTGGATTTCGGGGCGCGGCAGGGCGGCGGTGGTAGTGACATTTACCAGCCCGTCAATGCCCTTCATCTGTGTGGCCAGTTTTAGTGCGGCACGGGTCACGGCCTCACGGTTATCGCCTTGAACGCTAAGCGATATATCGCGCTGGCCGCGCTCGTTGACCAAATTGATCCGGGTATCGGGAATATCGGCCAGCACGGCAATAATATCGCGCTGGATTTCGATGAAATACCGCACACGCTCGGTCTTGGGGCCGTAGTTTACCGTCAGGTTGGCCTTACGGATATCCCCGGCACCTCCTTCCACGAACACGCTTTTCACCTCGGGTATTTGGTGGATTTTTTCGCCCATCAGCGAGGTGATATTCCGGGTTTCCTCCAATGTCGTTCCCGGCGGCAGCTCCAGCGTCAGCATGGTGCGGCCGATGTCCTTTTTCGGAGTAAACTCGCTCGGCAGAAGCGTTGCAGAATAGAGCGAGGCGGCAAAAATACCGAAGGCCATGAACAGGGTGATGATTTTGTGTCGCAAGGTCCAGCGCAGAGTGCGCAGATAGAGCCGCATGATCGGCCCGTCCTTCTTCACGGATACCTTATGCACGTCTTTCATGAAATAGGCGGCCAGCATCGGGGTTACCAAACGGGCCACCAAAAGTGAGAATAAAGCAGCCATCGCCACTGTCAGGCCGAACTGTTTGAAGAATTGCCCCGGAATGCCGCCCATGAAAGATACTGGCGCAAAAACGGCAACAATCGAAAAAGTAATGGCGATCACAGTCAGGCCGATCTCGGTCGCCGCGTCTCCCGCCGCCTTGAACGAAGATTTCCCCATGCGTAAATGTCGCTCCACATTCTCGATCTCCACAATAGCATCATCCACCAGAATGCCGGTCACCAGCGTGATCGCCAGAAGGCTGATGATGTTGAGCGAGAAGCCCATCATATACATGGTGAAGAACGCCGGAATGATGGAAAGGGGTAGGGCGGTGGCGGCAATCGCGGTGGCGCGCCAGTTGCCCAGGAACAGAAACACAACCACAACCGCCAGAAACGACCCCTCATAAAGGGTTTCCATGGCGCTATCAAATGTGCCTTCAGTATAGGCAGTGGCGTCGTCGATCAGGTCAATCCGGGCATCGGGATAGCTCTTGCGCAAGTTGTCCAGCTTGGCAGTAACCGCCTTTGCCGTATCCAGATCGCTTTCACCGGTGGCGCGATAGACCGCCAGTGCCACCACGGGTTGGCCGTTGAGCGTGGCAAAGTTGCGGGCTTCGGCAGGGCCGTCATAGACACGGCCAAGCTGGTCCAGCCGGACGGTTCCGCCCCTGGGCAGCGATAGAGATGTCGCGGCAAGGGCCTCTACGGTTTTGGCACTTCCCAGAGCGCGGATGGAAAATTCCATGTTGGCGATCTCGCCACGCCCGCCCCCCATGTTAACGTTGGTGGCCCGCAATTGTTGGCTGATAGTCGAGGCGGTTATATCAAGAGACAACAGCCGGTCCGGATCGAGTTCAACATTGATGACACGATCCGCACCACCAATGCGGGTAATMCCGCCCACCCCGCGCAAACCCAGCAGCTCGCGTGAGACCACATCATCGGCAAAGGTCGACAAGCCCTCGATCGACAAAGTAGGGTCGGTAACCGTATAGGTCTGGATCGGCTTGCCGACCAGTTCCACCCGCTTGATGATCGGTTCGGAAATGGTTTCAGGAAGGTCGCTCCTGATACCGTCCACGGCATCCTTGATATCAGYAAGAGCCTGATCTGTCGGGGTTTCCATRGTGAAGTTGATGACAATGCTCGCCATCGAATCCGTGGCCGAAGCAATGATATGGTCAACGCCGGTAATATTGGCGATCGCATCTTCCACCGGTTTGATGATCTGGCTTGAAAGCTCGGCCGGTGCAGCACCCGGTTGTGCAATGTTGATCGAGACGATCGGTATGTCGACATTTGGCATTTCGGTGACTGGAAGGCGCGAAAACCCAAAGAAACCGGCGATGCACATCACCAGAAAAAATGCCAGCGTCGGAACCGGCTTGTAAATCGACCAGGTGGCAAAATTCATTTGTTTGTCCGTGCGCTGATCTGGATTGGATCGACCTTGTCACCCTCGCGGAAAAAAGCACCGGCCAACAGAACCACCGTTTCTCCCTCAGCTAACCCGCTGCGGATCGCACGCAGACCGCTCCAGATCAATCCTGTCTCAATACGGCGTTTATGGATGATACCATCACTATCCACCACTTGGGCGAAATCTCCGTCCGCATCTGACATCACCGCGCTCTCGGGTATGGCAACCGCGTCAAAATGTTCGGTCGAAATCCAGCCACCGGCAAAAATACCAACCCTCAGCCCCGGATTGCGGGACAGGCTAATTCGAACCTCGCCAAGACGCGAAAGTTGATCAACCCGCGGTGAAATACGCCGTACCTCACCCGTCATCTCGCCCAGACCGGATATGCGCAAGGTTGCCTCATCCCCGACCGAAATTCGCGCGATGTCAGTTTCGATAACCTTGGTGCTGACCTCGATCAGGTTGTCACGGATAATGCGAAACATCGGCTCTGGTCCGGCATTGGCCACCGCACCGATCAAGGCATTGCGCGCCGAGATAACCCCGGTAGCCTGGGCCGTGATTTGGGTGTAGGAAAGATTCAGCTCGGCCAGTTGCAGCTGGATCGCGGCCTGTACAACCTGCACTTTGGCCACCGCCAGCCCATGTTGCGCCGAGGCCAACGAGGCTTGTGCAGCTTTGAACGTGGTCTCGCTTTGATCAAACTTGGCCTGCGTTATGGTTCCGGATTTCAGCAGGGTTATATCGCGTTCATAATTTGTCTGCGCCGAGGTGAAGCTGGCCTCGGCCAAGTTGACCTGCGCCCGCGCCTGCAAAACAAAGGCTTCGGCGCGGTCCTTTTCCGCACGCGCCTGTGCTACCTGAATTTCCAAAGTTTCACGATCCAGTTCCGCCAGAAGATCGCCCGCCTGCACCTGATCTCCAATATCCACGTGGACAACCGTAATCTGCTGGCCGCCAACCTGCGGGTTCACCATCACCTCGTCACGCGCGACCAACGTTCCAGTGATAGCAACCTGACCGATAAAAGAGGCTCGCCCGGCCTCAGCCACGGTCACCTTGGGAATTTCCTGCGCCACGAGCGAAGGCGCGGCAGCGAAAATAAGACCAAGGGCCATAATTAGTCGTGCAGCAAGCCGCAAGGAAAAGGCGTTCATGATAAGTATCCTAACTGGGCATCAATCCGGGCCCGCCAGTGAGCCAGCCTAAATGGACCGCTTGACGGAGATATTGCTGCATGATAAGCAAAGATTGCACTAAATGCAAGTTTGAATGTTCAAACATTTGACACCCAAAACATACAAACAAACGAGACGATATCCGGATGCATGGGAATACAAGCAACGACTCGCCCCAAAAACCCGATTTGCGGGAGCGGCGGCGTTTGCGCACAATGGAAACCATCAGAAAGGTTGCCACAGCACTGGTGACCACGCACGGTCTGGATCACGTCACCACAGAAATGATTGCCGAGGAAGCAGGGATCAGCCTGCGCACCTTTTTCAATTATTTTACCTATAAAGAAGAGGCCCTGATCCCCCCGTCGCTCGGCTTTCCGCCAAAAGCAGTGGCTGCATTTGTTTCCGGCAAGGGATTGATCCCCGAAGATCTGGTGCTTCTGCTTGAGGAGAGGCTGGCGGAAATGGAGCTGGAACGGAAAAATATCCGGGTCATCATGGGGCTGTCTGACGCCCATCCTCGCCTGCAATCGGTGCGCGAACATATTTTTCGCCAATACGAGGCCGAGTTCCGCGCCCTTCTGGGTCAGCGCCTCGGCCTGGCACCCGACCACCACAGGCCAACGCTGATGGCGGCGGTGATCAGTACCAGCTTTCGGGTGGCCATGTGTCGCTGGATCGAGGGCGATAGCCACAGTATGATCGCGGCCTTGCGCACCACCCTGGCGACTTTGCCAACGCTGTTCGACGAAACGTAACCCTAACATTGATGTAACATACACGGCCCCGTCAAAGGGTTTCTTTTGCAGATGACTTTGAACCAGGGTCGCCAATCCGAAAGCATGCTGGGTGTCAGTTCATGTCCGTCGGCCAATCTTGTTTGCCATCAGCACGCCGCGGTATCCTTGCTAGAAACTCGTTTATAGCTCTCATGTAGAAACTCCCTTCAAATCTATGAAGGGTAGAAATCGCATATCAGAAATCTAATTGGAATGTGGGATCGGCGCACCGTTTACACTTAGGGTCAGGACCTATTAATAACCTGAAGCGGAACAAAATGCGATGGGTCCAGTGTGGTCAAAATCCAGAAATGGGTCGTAAAACCATGCCAAATTAGCCATATCCACCCCTTAAAACGGCAAATATCTGACTTTGCTGGCAATTTGCCTTGCTCTTGGTGCTATCAAACTGGGAAATTGACCTTGTACTGTGGTCTCAGTATTACAATCGTTAAAGAGCAATGTTTAGGTCTTACTAGGTTTGGCGRTGACTTACTCTCCCACGCCTTAAGACGCAGTACCATCAGCGCAACCGCACTTAACGGCCGAGTTCGGGATGGGATCGGGTGTTTTGCTGGTGCTGTGATCACCAAACCAAGAAAAACCTAAACATTGTGCCCGTACGAGGGGCACTATAATAACACGAGATTTTATNCTTTCCATTTTGACTTTTGTCCGTTCTAGCTTAAAGACGGCGCATTCAATGCGCCCTAATCTAGCTATTACTGGATCAAATCAAGCCTATCGGGCAATTAGTATCGGTCAACTGAATGCATTGCTGCACTTACATCTCCGACCTATCGACGTGGTAGTCTACCACGGCCCTCAAGGGAGACCTTGTTTCTGGGGGGGCTTCCCGCTTAGATGCCTTCAGCGGTTATCCTGTCCGAACGTAGCTACTCTGCACTGCGGCTGGCGCCACAACAGATCCACCAGTGGTTCGTTCACCCCGGTCCTCTCGTACTAGGGGCAACTCCYMTCAAGTMTCCTACACCCACGGCAGATAGGGACCGAACTGTCTCACGACGTTCTAAACCCAGCTCACGTACCTCTTTAAATGGCGAACAGCCATACCCTT